>JAAYKS010000265.1 GCA_012522285.1 Clostridiaceae bacterium
GTCGGTGAGGTGCATGAAGGCGCTGCCACCATGGACTATATGGTCCAGGAGCAGGAACGCGGGATCACCATTACATCGGCTGCAACCACAGCACAATGGAAAGGGCATCGAATCAACATCATCGATACCCCGGGTCATGTCGATTTTACGGTTGAAGTGGAACGTTCTCTGCGCGTTCTGGACGGCGCGGTCACGTTGTTTTGTGCCAAAGGCGGCGTCGAGCCACAGACCGAAACAGTCTGGCGGCAAGCCGACCACTACCATGTACCGCGTATGGCCTATGTCAACAAGATGGACATCATGGGGGCGGACTTCTTCCGTACCGTCGGCATGATGGAAACACGGCTCGGCACCCGGGCGGTTCCGCTTCAGCTCCCGATCGGAAGCGAAGCCGATTTCGTCGGAATCATCGACCTCGTTCGCATGAAGGCCGAGATGTACAGAGACGAGATGGGGTCCGATGTCGAAGAGGTCGATATCCCGGATGACATGGTAGCCCTTGCCCAGGAATGGCACGACAAACTGGTCGAAGCCGTGGCGGAGAGCGATGAAACGCTCACCGACAAGTTCCTGGAAGGCGAGGAAATCACTGTCGACGAGATCAAATCCGCATTGCGCACGGCGACCATCGATTGCAAATTGACACCGGTCCTTTGCGGCTCGTCTTACAAAAACAAGGGAGTCCAGCTCATGCTGGACGCCGTGATCGACTATCTGCCTTCGCCTCTGGACGTCCCGCCCATCACGGGCATCGACAGCCAGACCGAGGAAGAGGTTGAGCGTCCATCGGATGACAGCGCACCGTTTGCAGCGCTGGCGTTCAAGATTCTGTCGGATCCCTTTGTCGGAAAATTGTGCTTTTTCCGGGTCTATTCCGGCACGCTGGAAGCCGGCTCGTACACGTACAATTCCGTAAAGAAGAAAAGGGAACGCGTAGGCAGGATTCTGCAGATGCACGCCAACCACCGCGAAGAGATCGGCATGGTCTACTCAGGGGAAATCGGCGCAATCGTGGGTCTCAAGGACACCACGACCGGCGACACCCTCTGTGATGAAAAGCAACCTGTCATTCTGGAGTCCATGGATTTCCCCGAACCGGTCATTTCGGTGGCCATCGAGCCCAAATCCAAGGCCAGCCAGGACAAGATGATGATCGCGCTCACCAAACTGGCGGAAGAAGACCCGACCTTTAAAACCTTTACAGACACAGAAACCGGCCAGACCATCATCTCCGGAATGGGTGAACTGCACCTCGACATCATCGTCGACCGGATGTTCCGCGAGTTCAAGGTCGAAGCCAACGTCGGTGCGCCCCAGGTCGCGTACAAAGAGACCGTCCGCAAAACCGTCCGCTCGGAAGGCAAGTTCGTCCGTCAGACCGGCGGCCATGGACAGTACGGCCATTGCGTGATCGAAATCGAACCGACCGAACCCGGGTCCGGATACGAGTTCGTCAACAAAACAGTCGGCGGCTCGATCCCCAAAGAGTACATCGCCCCGATCGATGCGGGCATCCAGGAAGCGATGGTCAGCGGCGTATTGGGCGGCTACCAGGTTGTCGATCTGCGGATCACCTTGATCGACGGCTCCTACCACGAGGTCGACTCTTCGGAAATTGCGTTTAAGATCGCCGGCTCGATGGCGTTCAAGGATGGATGCCGCAAGGCGGAACCGGTTCTGCTCGAACCCATCATGCGGGTGGATGTCACAGTCCCCGAAGAGTACATGGGCGACGTGATGGGCGATATCAACGCCCGCCGCGGACGCATCGAGGGAATGGAAGGACGCAGCGGCGCCCAGCAGATCGTCTGCAAGGTCCCGCTGTCCCAGATGTTCGGGTATGCCACTGTTCTGCGGTCACGTACGCAGGGGCGAGGCACGTTTGTCATGCAGATCAGTCATTTCGAAGAAGTCCCGAAGAGCATCATGGAACAGATCCTCAAAAGGTGATGTTTCCCGGCCTTCTCCGCGATGCGGTTCTTGCAGAAAAAAAAGGATATAGTACAATGGTCTGTGCAGGCGTTTTGCTTGACAGCCAACACACGAGATGATCAGCTTCTCAGGCTGAAAAGGAGGATTCAATCACCATGGCCAAGGCGAAATTTGAGAGAAACAAGCCTCATGTCAACATCGGCACGATCGGCCACGTCGATCACGGCAAAACGTCCCTGACGGCCGCTATCACCAAGGTTCTCGCGTTCCAGGGTTCCGCGTCCTACACGTCGTACGACCACATCGACAAAGCTCCTGAGGAGCGCGCGCGCGGTATCACGATCAACACCTCACACGTCGAGTACCAGACCCCCGCCCGCCACTATGCGCACGTCGACTGCCCGGGGCATGCCGACTACATCAAGAACATGATCACCGGTGCCGCCCAGATGGACGGTGCGATTCTGGTTGTGTCCGCGGCTGACGGCCCGATGCCTCAGACCCGTGAGCACATCATCCTGGCGCAGCAGGTCGGCGTTCCTTATATTGTCGTATTCCTGAACAAATGCGACATCGCGGACGAAGAGCTGATTGAGCTCACCGAGATGGAAGTACGCGATCTGCTCAATACCTACGGGTTCCCCGGCGACGACGCACCGGTTGTCAAGGGTTCCGCTCTGGAAGCTCTCGAGAGCACCAGCACCGATCCCACCGCACCGGAATACCAGTGCATCGTTGAACTGATGAAAGCGGTTGACGAGTTCATCCCGACCCCAAAACGCCCGACCGACCTGCCCTTCCTGATGCCGGTCGAAGACGTCTTCACGATCACCGGACGCGGTACCGTCGCAACCGGTCGTGTCGAGCGCGGCGTCGTCAAGGTAGGCGAACCTGTCGAGATCGTCGGTTTGCAGGAGGCCCCCCGCGCAACTGTCGTCACCGGCGTTGAAATGTTCCGCAAACTCCTCGATCAGGCGGAAGCCGGTGACAACATCGGTGTTCTGCTTCGCGGCGTGACCCGCAACGAAGTCGAACGCGGACAGGTCGTCTGCAAACCCGGATCGATCAAACCGCACACCGAGTTCACCGGCCAGGTGTATGTCCTGACCACCACGGAAGGCGGCCGCCACAAGCCCTTCTTCTCCGGCTATCGTCCGCAGTTCTACTTCCGTACCACGGACGTGACCGGCGTGGCGCATCTGCCCGAAGGCGTTGAGATGTGCATGCCTGGTGACCATGTCACCATTTCCGTCAGCCTGATCACCCCGATCGCGATGGAACCCGGTCTTAAGTTCGCCATTCGCGAAGGCGGCAAGACGGTTGGTTCCGGTACCGTTTCGACCATCACAGAGTAATCGGAACGCCGGCCACAGCCGACAAAACGCAATCTGGAGGCCGCTTCCGCAAGGGAGCGGCCTCTTTGTGCCTACAGTCACGTTCCCCACGCGATCCAAACGGTATAATAGGGAAGCATCAAGAAAGTTCAACAAATCCTGAACAACATCAAAGGCGGTTCCTATGCGCAACGATACATTAAAAACAACTGAACGAGAGACCGGAGACAAGCCAGGCACCCGTGCCGAAGGGAAGGTGGCGCGCAAGCGCATACCGGCCGCGCGGAAAAGGACGGGATCGAACGGATCACACGAGGCGTCGATTGTGCTGCAGTTGCCGTTGATCCCCTTGCGCGGGACCAATGTATTTCCCAGGCTTTCGCTGACATTTGACGTCGCCCGGGAAGGATCGCGCAAGGCCATCAAAGCGGCGATGGCCGGAGACCAGATGGTGTTTTTGGCCACCCAGCGCGAGCTGGAGATCGAGTGGCCGGAACGCGACGATCTGTATGACGTTGGGTGTATTGCACGCATCCGGCAGGTGCTGGAGATTCCCGGCAACGATACGATCAAGGTGCTGGTGGAAGGACATGCCCGGGGCCATCTCGACAAATTTATATCGGACGCTCCCCAGATCGTCGCAGAAGTACGGGAAGCAGTGGTTACTGTTCCCGACAAAGCGCAGCTGGCGCTGGAGGCCTACCGCAGGCAGATGATCAAAGCGTATGAGCGGTACGCGATGACCAGCGGGAAACTTTCTCCCGAAGCACTGGTGACGATCAACAACATCCGCGACGCCGGACAGGTGGCGGACACGATCGCGGCCAACGTTTTCGCTTCTTATACGGACAAGCAGTCCGTCCTGGACGCCATCGATCCGTTGGAGCGTGCCGAGCGTGTCCTGGAAATGCTCGCACATGAAAACGGAATCGCGACCATCGAAAAAGAAATCGGAGAAAAGGTACGCGCCAGCATTGAGAAGGGGCAGAAGGAATACTATCTCCGCGAGCAATTGCGCGTCATCCAGTCAGAATTGGGAGAAAGGGAAGGAAGCCAGGAGGAAGTCGACGCCCTGTTGAAACTTTTGGAAAAGGCGGCGATCCCGGACGAATATAAATCCAAAGTGGAGAAAGAAATCCACCGGCTGGCCAAGCTGCCTGCCGCATATCCCGAAGGATCGGTGCTGCGCACCTACCTCGACACCGTGTTTGAACTTCCCTGGGGCAAGACGGACGGCGAGCGGCTGTCCATTCCGAACGCACGCCGTGTCCTTGACCGCGACCATTACGGCCTCCAGAAAGTGAAAGAGCGTGTATTGGAGTATCTCGCGGTGCGAAAACTGCGGACCGAATCCGGCGATCCTTCGATGAAAGGTCCGATCCTGTGTTTTGTGGGGCCTCCCGGCGTCGGCAAGACATCGATTGCAAAGTCGATCGCGAGCGCGCTAGGCCGCAAGTATGTCCGCATGTCGCTGGGCGGTGTCCACGACGAAGCGGAGATCCGGGGTCACAGGCGCACTTATGTAGGCGCGATGCCCGGCCGGATTCTCAATGCGATCCGCCAGGCGGGGACGGACAATCCGTTGATTTTGCTGGACGAAATCGACAAGCTCGGCAGCGACTACCGCGGCGATCCCTCATCCGCATTGCTGGAGGTACTGGATCCGGAGCAGAACAATTCATTCCGGGATCATTACCTTGAAATTCCCTATGATTTGTCCCATGTGCTGTTTATCACAACCGCCAACACGGTGGAGACCATTCCGCAGGCGCTGTACGACCGCATGGAAATCATCAGCCTGCCGGGTTATACCGAGGCAGAGAAAATTGAAATTGCCTCACGTCACTTGCTTGCCAAACAGATGCTTGCCAATGCGATTCCTGCGGAACGGCTCAAGATCGGCCGCAGTGCACTCCGGGGTTTGATCGAGTGGTACACCCGGGAGGCCGGCGTACGCCAGCTGGAGCGTGAAATCGCACGCCTGTGCCGAAAAGCCGCCATCCGCATGGCGGAAAAGGGAGAGGCAAAAATACAAGTGGAGCGCAAAGACCTGGAGGATTTGCTCGGCAAACGGATCTTCCGGTTCGACATGGCGTCGCGCGTGGATCAGGTCGGTGTCGCCACCGGGCTGGCGTGGACCAGCGCGGGAGGAGACACCCTGTCCATCGAGGTGAACGTGATGCCCGGCAGCGGGCATCTGGAACTTACCGGACAGTTGGGGGACGTCATGAAGGAGTCCGCCAAGGCGGCGATTTCCTATCTCCGCTCTCTGGCTCCTTCGCTGGGGCTGGCCGAAGACCATTTCTCCAAGCATGACATCCATGTGCACGTCCCGGAAGGCGCGACCCCGAAAGACGGTCCGTCCGCAGGCATCACCCTCGCGACTGCGCTGTATTCGGCTTTGACCGGACGTCCGGTCCGACACAATGTCGCAATGACCGGGGAGATCACACTGCGCGGGCGTGTACTGCCGATCGGCGGGCTCAAAGAGAAGGTGATCGCCGCCCGTCGGGCCGGGATCGACACCGTGCTGGTCCCCGAAGAGAACATGCGCGATGTCGACGAAATCCCCGCCGCCGTGTTGAAACAGGTGAAAATCCTGTATGTCACGAGCGTGTCCGACGTGTTCCGGTGCGCGCTGGCCTGACACCTTTCCGGGCCGCCCCTCTTTGCCGTGCCCCCACAGGACCCGCATGGTATAATTTTGTTTGTCGTGTCCCGGATGACACGGATTTCAAAACGGAGGATAACGGGCATGCATGTCTTGATCGAAAAGGTGTTGGCGGCCAATCTGCTGCTGCCCCGGATGGGTCTGGTAGTTTTCACCTGGGGGAATGTGAGCGCGATCGATCGCGCCGGCAATCTGATTGCCATCAAAGGGAGCGGCATTCCTTACGAGGAGATGACCGCGGCCGATATCGTCGTTGTAGATTTGAACGGCAAACTGGTCCACGGAAACCGGCGCCCCAGCAGCGATCTGGAGACGCATCTCGAGCTGTATCGCCGCTTTCCCGCGATCGGCGGCGTCGTGCATACGCACTCGCGCTGGGCGACGTCCTGGTCACAGGCATGCCGGGATCTTCCCCCGTACGGGACCACACACGCTGACACTTTTTACGGCCCGGTTCCCTGCACGCGTCCCCTGACCGACGCAGAAATCAACGGCGCATACGAGCTGGAAACGGGCCACGTGATCGCCGAGACCTTTGAGTCCAGGCGTATCGATCCCGTAGCTGTCCCCGCCGTTCTGGTCGCAGGACATGGCCCCTTTGCCTGGGGCACCGATGCGGTGGACGCCGTACAGCACGCCGCTATCCTCGAAGAGTGTGCCCAAATGGCGTACCATACGGAGACGATTGCCACAGCGCCCGCACCGATTTCGCAAACCCTGCTGGATCGGCATTACCTGCGCAAGCACGGCAAAGACGCCTACTACGGGCAAGGCGGGGGCTCCGATGCTGTCTGATCCGCTGATTGCTTTTCTCCTCACCAATGCGATCGGGGCGGTAGGCGGTATCCTGCTGTACCGTCTGAAAGTGCCGGCCGGTGCGATGATCGGTGCGATGATTGCCGTGATGGTCTTCAACATCCTGGCAGATTCGGCCCTCTATCCGGATGATATCCGCAAATACGTCCAGATCGCATCCGGCATCCTGATCGGGAGCCGTATCCAGCGCAAAGACGTCGGTGAACTCCGGCAGGTAATCGTTCCCAGCCTGCTTCTGCTGGTCGGGATGTTTGCGCTCAATCTCTCGTTTGCGTTTCTGTTTACGCGTTTCGGCAACCTGGACATCAACACGTCTTTGTTTGCCGCGGCACCGGGCGGGATGTCCGACATGGCGCTGATCGCGGAGGATCTCGGAGCCAACACCGCTCAGGTCGCCATGCTCCAGCTGTCCCGCATTCTGTTTATCATTTCACTGTTCCCGTTGCTGTTTAAGTGGCTTGCCGCGCGCGGGTGGCGGTTCGTCCGGCCTGCCGGATGGAAAGACGCGGCGGCCGGCGGCCGGTTCGCGGGGGTTGCTGCCTGTGCGACAGAGCCCGAACCCACTTATGGAGAAGCCATCGTGGAAAGCGATTCCGCGCAGCCACGCCATCCGCCCTTTCGGTTGCGCTCGATCGCCGGTTCGCTCAAGTTCCAGCCGGAGAGCGCAGGGAGGCTCCTGCTGACGATAGGGGTCGCTGTGGCCGGCGGACTGCTGTTGAGCCAGGTCGGCATTCCGGCCGGCGCGATGATCGGCTCGATGATGGCGACTGCGCTGCTCGGCGTATCGACCGGCAAAGTGTTCTTTCCGGTCCGCTTCCGCCCTGTGATTCAAATCTCGGTCGGCGCGTTTCTCGGCGCACGCATGACCTACGATAGTCTATTGTCCTTGCGGGATCTTATCGTCCCCGCGGGGATCATGCTGGTCGGCATGCTGGTCGCTTCCCTCGGGTTTGGCTATCTGATCCACCGGATCACGGGGCTTTCCTTGCCGACGTGTTTTCTGGCGTGTACGCCCGGCGGGCTGGCGGAGATGTCTCTGATTGCGGAAGAGCTCGGCTGCGACGCGCCCAAAGTGGCGGTCATGCACACCTTTCGCCTGATCATGGTGATCCTGTTGTTTCCCACCCTGTTGCGAATCCTGTCAAGCATGTTGACATGAAAGAGGTCCTTGCCTAATGGAGATCCTCCGCTTTAGTTTTGAGGCTGTCATGCCCATCCTGATCCTGATGGGTATCGGTTATTTCCTCAAACACATCGGCATGATCGACGCGAACATGCTCGACAAGTCGAACAAGCTCGTGTTCCGGCTGTTTTTGCCGGTCCGGATTTTCAGCGACATTTACAAGCTCGACCTGTCGCAGGAGTTTGATCCAAAGCTGATCGCGTACGCGGTGGGCGGCATTGTCTTTTCCATCCTTCTCATGCTGCTCATTGTGCCCCGTTTCATTCGAGAAAACGGGAAGAGGGGGAGCATCATCCAGGCGGTATATCGCAGCAACTATGTGATCTATGCGATCCCGCTTGCTTCCAACATGTTTGGAGATGCCGGGGTGGCACCGACCACGATGTTGCTTCCCGTCGTCATGATTTTGTTTAATGTAGTGGGCGTCATCATCCTGTCGGCCTTTTCCGAGAAGAAGGAGGCCAATCAAACGGTGGCACAAGGACTCCTGCGCACGGGAGGCGAAATCGCGCGCAATCCCCTGATCCTGGGATCGGTATTCGGCATCCTGTTTTCGCTGTTGCACATCCCGCTTCCGAGCGTGATGGACAAAGCCGCGCTGCAGATCGGCGGGATCGGATCTCCGTTTGCCTTGTTGCTGTTGGGTGCCCAGTTCGACTGGTCCCGCGCCAAAGGCAACCTGAAGCTCGCGACCGTCGTCTCGCTGGTCCGGCTGATTGCGATGCCCGCCCTGCTGCTGTCGGTCTGTGTGCTCGTCGGTGGATTCCGCGGCGCGCAGTTGGGGGCGTTGTTTAGCCTGTTCTGCACACCGACTGCTGTCAACAGTTATGTCATGGCGAAAAATATGCACAACGACGCGGATTTGGCCGGACAACTCGTCATTATGACCACCTTGTTGTCCGGATTCACGATCTTCGGCGGGATCGCGCTGTTGCGCGGTCTGGGCCTGTTTTAGTCCGTATGTGAAACCGCTTCGGAACCGGTCTTTCCGGCTGGAACCGCTGCTATGAGATCCGAGAGGATCCATCACCGGAGGTGCATCTATGGGCATACTGAACAAAAGGCGGAGCGACGGCATTCTCGTGCGGGACATCGATCCCTATGCGATGTTGCTGCCCTATGTGATGCGCGGGCGCAACGAATCCGCCGTGTATTACTCCAAGCAAATTGACGTCACGCCGGCATTGGCCTTTCTGGCAGACCGGAAAGAACAGGGCGACTATGTCACGGTGTTCAATCTGATCATCGCTGCCATCAAGCGCACGATCGAATTGCGCCCCAAGTTGAACCGTTATATTGCCGGCCGGAGAGTTTACACACACAGGAATTTCGAGGTCCTCTATGTCGTCAAGCGCAGTCTGACCGATACCGCAGGCGACTCGATCGCCCGTGTGGTCCTGGAGCCGTCCGACGATCTGAGCGCGGTCGCGCACAAGGTCAACGACTACAACAAGGAACTCAAGGAAGGCATGGAAAAAGGGGACGACAAACTCATGAAGTTGACGTCCTGGATGCCGCGATGGCTGCTGCGGTTTCTGGTCAGCCTGATCCGTGTTGCTGATTTTCACGGCATCCTGCCCAAGTTCTTGATCGAGATGCTGCCTTTTTATTCCAGTATCTGGATTTCCAATCTTGGATCGATCGGCGCAGACGCTCCTTTTCACCATCTCTATGAAATCGGGACGACTTCCATCTTTATGACCATCGGAAAGATCCAGGAACAGGTCGTCCATACTCCAAAGGGAGATGAAACCCGCAAATTCATCAATCTCATGTTCACCTTGGATGAGCGTATCTGCGACGGATTTTACCTGATCCGGTCCCTGCGGATGTTCGAACGATTCATGGCGAAGCCGAACATGATCGACCGCCCGTCTTCCGACGAGGAAAGCCAGAAAAACCAGAACCACTTCTAACGCGGGCGGAACCGGTGCACGATAAAGGTCCTGAACTGCACAGACCAGATGTGCGCCTTGTACAGTGCCCCCCGGGTATCTACCGCCAAATCGTGCAACATGGGCCCGAAGGGGCGGGAACTCTCTTCCTTGATTCTGCGGGCAAAAACCACCGTGCCGATCACGCGCAGCGCAAAGGACAGGATCAGTAAAATGTGGAATGCGTGGAGAGACTGCCCAAACAGGAACGGCACCCGGGTTCTTGTGAGCACCGGCGTGAGCCAGTCCGACAGCGCGCCACCGATCAGCATTGCCGGCACTACCCCGATGAGAATGGTGCTGATGGCGCGGGCGGATAAATAGACAGAACGTTTCTCTGCAGTGGTGGAAAATATGGCCACGTTCATCACACTGAGATCGACCGTGGTGATGAAGATGCCTCCGCTGAGGTTGACCAGCGCGATCAGGAACAAGGTATCCGGGGTCACAAAGAGCCAGACGAGCGGGGTCAGGCAGACCATCGCACAGGACAGCAACAAGACCGGTCGGTTGCCGAAACGGTCGTTCATCCTTCCCATCCGGCGAATGAACAGGAAGGTGGCGACGCCGGGTACGATCTGTGCCAGTATGGTTTGCAGCCCGAGTGTGATGCCGAGCGTATTGAGCATATACACATTGAAATACGGCCCCGCGAGGTTCAGAGAAAAATACCATACGATGCTGAACAAGAGAAAGGGGCGAAATCCGCGATCCTGAAACGGCTCCAGAAAGGAGCGAAGCCGGATCGGTTTGAATGTGCGCCGGTCGAGTGGCTGATGGGCGGATTCCGGCGGCCGGATCTTCAGGTAGGTCAATGCGTCCGCGATGCCCGAGACAGCAGCCAGTGTGAACAGGATCGCATACTTGGAGGGATTTCCGTCAAGCCGGGGGAGCAGTGCGGACAACAAAAGGGCAAACCCGACATTGAACAGCGTGACCATCCGCTGTCTCGTGCCGAAATACTGTCCTTTGCAAGCAACTGGAATCAAGGAGCCAAACCAGGTGTTGAGTCCGATGTCCCCGACCCAGAGCAAACAGGATCCCACGAACAGTACGCCTGCGGCCAGCAGAACGGCCACTCCGGTGGGAAGTCCTCCCGCCAGCAAGGGCACGACACCCAACAGAACAAACAGGGGTTTGAGGAGCAGCCAGGACAGGATGCTCCATTTTTTGATGCCCCCATGCCGACCAAAAAAGACCGAGGCCGGAATCTGGATCAAAATCGTGAGTTGGGGGATGGTCAGGAGCATACCGTACAGGCGGTCGTTGAGACCGAGTCCCTTGAGGTAGGCGGTCAGGACCGGGGAGGCACCCGGGAAGCCCGTGATGACGGAAAACATCGCACCGACACAAACCGCAAAGATCGCCAGATCCAGATCGGCGCGGGTGCGGCTGTCCATATGCGTGCCGTAGCCCGATACATAGTCGCTGCCCGGTTTCAATCTTCCGATGAGGTGGTTCCAGGGTTTCATGCATTACACTCCGATCGGAACGGCCGCCTCCGGTGTGCCATCCGCAGGTGGTGCGGATCGGCCTTGAAAGGAGACGAGGTCATCCCCCGCGCAGTCCTACCAGGGCAAGCAGGCGCCCTAGGATGGAATTGTCATTGTATACCATGGGCGGGGTGTCGGGAAACTGTGTCAGCATCCGAATCGCGTAAACCGCGAGGAAAGCGACAATCAAGACCACTGCGGCATGCTTGAAAGCGCGGGTGTGCAAAAAACCAGGAGAACGCCACAGCAAAAACGGCAGCCCGATCAGGAGGAGGAGACCCAGCGGGAATAGGGGATGCATCCGAAAAGCAGCCGAAAGATTTCCGCCCAGCGCCAGCCATACGGCGCGGGTCAATCCGCACCCGGGACAAGGGAATCCGGTGGTGCCGTTCAGTACGCAAGGCGAGCCAGACAGGATCCACAGCAGGGATGCAAAGACGGCGGTCACGGCTACGGGGATCCGGTTGTGCCGGAGAAATCCCCATATACGTGCCGTCGCATCTCGCACAGTGGCAATCAGACCCGATCCGGACAGTGTCTCAGCTCCGGACCCAGATCTCGTTCAGCGCTTCCTGTACCTGGTATTCCATGATGTAGGTGCCGACACCCGCGAGGAACGACAGCAGGATCCACAGAACGAAATTGGATTTTCCGGTAAGACCTGCACGTGTTTGCAGTTCCACGACCGCTTCGTCGATTTTGTACATGCCGACAAAAATCAGCGGGAAGCAGAGAATGCCCACGAGGAAATAGAGCACAAAATTGATCCGCTCTTCTCCCAACGCCGCGTTGATCTCTTTCGACACCAGGTAGAACCAGTAAATCCCGTAAAGTCCGCAAGTGACCAGCGTGAGCAGGATGATCGTGACAGGATTGCGTGTTTCACCTTTGGGCATACGATTTCCTCCGATCAGATGACGATCCGGTTTGACCCGAACTGGACGATGTTCTACTTCATTTTATGGTTAGCACACAACGAGCGCAAGACTGCGGGAGAAGAAAGGCTGCAAATGCCCACCTGGGAAGCCGTGACCGGTCCCGGCCGCGGTTGGGACCGGTCTCCCCGGCTCTCGGTTGGGTGCGTTATCGGAGTTCTGCTCTCTCTTCTGCCCGGTCTTCTGGCCGGTCGCGGAGGATCATCGACATGACATCGTCGGGTTTCTCTTGCAAGGCATGGCAGATTGACATAAATTTACGGAGGGAGATGTTGTTGTCTCCGTGCTCCACCGCACAGTAATACGACACGTTGATCTCGGCTTCATAGGCCAGATCGGCCTGGGTCATGTTTTTGGCGAGCCGGAGGCGCCGCATCACGCCTCCCACCCGCCTTGGGCCCTCCGTTCTGCTGGACACTTCGCGTTCCTCCTTTGACTGTTTGCACATCGGCCTGCCCGACCGGATGCGCGGCTTTCCAACACTCTTTTGGCGAGAACATGTAGGGTGAGAATAACCGCTTTGTCTTATGGATGCAATCGGATATAAACGAAGTTTGATCCCCGCGTACCGACCCGGGTCTTTGGCTGTCGATTGAAACCCGCCCGGTCATCTGTTATAACCTGTGCATGACAACAGATAAAAAAAAGAACGAAGGCTCCATGCGGGCCGAACCGGACCCGACGGACGACAGCCCGGAGCGGGTGATTCTGATCGGGGTCGTTTTTGATGCGGATCCCGCCGGAGAAGAAGAAGCCGAGCGCTCGATGGCGGAATTGGCGTTGCTCGCTGAGTCCGCAGGTGCGGTGGTAGCCGGCCGTGCGTTGCAGAAACGAGCAAAACCGGACGCGGTCACCTATATCGGCAAGGGGAAGCTGCTCGAGGTGTCGGA
>JAAYKS010000266.1 GCA_012522285.1 Clostridiaceae bacterium
CCTGGACGATCTCGTCAGCCGGTCGCCCGACATGAAAGTCAATCTCGCCGCCTTGTCCAGGCTCGCGCCGTTTTTATCGAAAGAGACATTGGGCAAACTGGCTCTCCAGGCCGTGGAATCCGGCTCTGCGCGAGACATCGGCCGTCTGGCGCCGTTCCTCCCCAAGGAGGTACTGCACCAGCTGGCCGACCGGATTCTCAAAGAAGGCGGGGCATCCTGGCTGCACAAGATCGGCCCGTTTTTGTGAGTTCTATGGGGGCGGTGCGATCCGGTGCCGCCCCTACGCTCTCTTGTGGGAATCGCCCAAACAGTTAGGTAGTATAATGATCTGGATGCACACCGCGCGAAAGCACGGAGTCGGCGATCTGTGATCTGCTACCAAACCCAGGAGGGCGATGCGATGTTTTTCACCCGTTACAACCCGATGACCCCGGAAGAAATCGACCGCAAAACGGCAGCACAACTCAAAGCGAACGGGCCGATGTGTACCGACCTCGCGGGCTGGACCTTTCAAGTGCGCTGCGAAGGGGCATATGCGCCGCAAGAACTGGCATATAAAATTCTCGACGCAGATCGGCTCCAATGCACCGAAAACGGTGTGACGTTTGACGCCCCTTATGCTGCGATCTCACTCGGACCGGTGGTGCTTCTCACCCACCTCGTCCCGGGCACCTCGCGCGGTTGGCATCTGGTGATCGACACCCGGAACGGGGCTTTGACCGCGTTTGAGACCTGGTTTGGCATCGAGGTTCCGGTCGGCGGCAATCTTGTCGGCACGGTCCCGCCCACCGGCTCCCGCTCGATCCCCCGCGAGATCCAGCGACACGTCCACTTTGGCTGGGCGGACCGGGGAGACGGAAGCCAACCTGAGAAACTTCACACGTATACCAACCGGCTCGAAGGGCGGGGCATGCACTGGCGGCAGGACGACGGCTATGAACTCCTGACCTTTTTCCCCAGTGTCGTGTGCTCCACCTTTGTCGAGCTGAGCGACCCGCGCGGCGGCATCACGATGACCAACCCGTCGGACCACATCCGGATCGACGACACCCACTACATCTATACGCGCTGGGATGTCGAGTTTTCCGGGCGGATGTGGATCGAGATGCTGGATTTTTATGAGATGCGCGCGGCCGGGATGGTGCTCGGGTTCGACGAACAGGACGCGTTGACCTACGCGCTGCACCGGGCGGACCTCGAAGTCACCGGGGATGCCGCGCATCTCGAAACCATCACAGCCAACGGCGACCAGGCCCCTCCGATGCCGACTCTCCGGAGCAAAGGCGCGCGGTATGCGTACCGCCCGATGGACATCGACGTCCCGATGACCCGGGAGGAGGCACACCGCCACGCCGCGGCGTCCCAGCAGATATTTGGAGCCGGCGGTACCCACGTTATGGACAGCCGTTACAACCTTCCCTTCTCGCACTATCTGGTGGGCAAACAATTCCGGGTTCGGCTGGACGGGGAACAACACACCGCCGCGCCTTGGGCCGGTACCGGAGAGCCAGTCTACGAGTACGACATCACCGGTCCGGACCTGCTGCGGTGGCGGTTCCCGGGCGGGCAATGGCAAGAGGAACCCTACATCGCCTTCGAGCCGGCGAAAGACCTGATCCTGTTTTCTCATATGCTGACCGGGGACCCGGACTATGCAAACATCACGCAGGCGGTGGATTTTTCCACAGGGCTCGCGACGACAGTACGTGCGCAAATCGGGAACTGGCACAGCGAGTGGGAAGCCGGTGGGCACGCGAAGTTCGGGGTACTGGAATATGGGGATCTCGTTCCCCCGTTTGCGAGGCGGCACCATTTCACGACCGATCTGGTGGGCAAGAGTTACGCCTGGGCGTATTCCGAAACCATGAGTTCGATCCATGTGTACAGTTCGCCCGAAAGCTTTAGCTGGACGATTTTCCAAAACGACAACAGCGGCGGCGCGACCTGGAGCAGCCCGTGCTTTTATATCAAGCTGCGCGAGGACGCGTACCTGTTCCAGTGGGGCGAGGAAAACTGCAACGGCACCCAAGGTCTGGTGGTGTTCAACCCCAACCTGATGCAAGACAGCGGATTTTCCTACGGGGTGAACCACGAGCGTCTAAGCTTGCACGTCACCGGCGCTTACGCCCGGAGTCTGGGACGGTTCGACATTCTCCGGTATTATGATAAAACGAGAAGCCTGTAGGGGCGACTTTTTCGGGAGGAACCGTATGAAACCCAATATCCTGATTGTGATGACCGACCAGCAGCGCGCCGATCTACGCAAGGCGGAGGGCTACCCGCTCGACACCATGCCTTTCCTCGACGAGTGGAGCCAGAGCGGCACCGACTTTCGCGGTGCGTACACCCCCAACCCGACCTGCATGCCCGCACGTGTGAGCCTGTTTACCGGACGGTACCCGAACTGCCACCACGTCCGCACCAACCACAACGCCGTCGACGCTTTTTACACCGACGACCTGCTCGACGTGCTCAAGCAAGCCGGCTACCGGACCGCACTCTGCGGCAAAAACCACTCCCACCGCGCACTGTCCGATTTCGACTTTTGCGAAGCAAACGGACACGATGGACCGGACCGGGACTACGACCGGGATCCGGCTGAAAGAGAATTCGACGCATTCATGAAATCCCTCCGCCATCGCGAGTGCCACACCCCTTCGCCCTGCACCGTGCAAGAGCAGCAGCCTTACCGGAACGTCTCGGCCGCTTTCCGGTTTATGGATTCCATGAAGCGGGATCAACCGTTTTTTGCCTGGGTCTCCTTTGCGGAGCCCCACAATCCCTACCAGGTCCCGGCCCCTTATTTCGACATGTTTCCGCCGGAATCCCTGCCGCCTTTGCACACCTCGACCGAGGACCTCGCTGCCAAAGGGCACCGCTATCCCTGGCTTCGCGCGTGTTGGGAAACCGCCTTTGGCGAGGATACTGAAAGGAACATCGCGCGCACACGCTCCAACTACCACGGCATGCTCCGGCTGATCGACGACCAGTTCCGCCGCCTGATCGAAGGAGGCCGGGCACGCTGGCTGTACGACAACACCATCATCCTGTTCGTCTCCGATCACGGGGACTTTTCAGGCGAGTACGGACTCATCCGCAAAGGCCCCGATCTGCCGGAACTCCTCGCGCGGATCCCGATGGCATGGCATGTACCGAACCTCCCCGCACAGGGAAGCAAGAGCAGCTGCTTTACCAACCTGGTCGATGTCTTCCCCACCCTCTGCGATCTGGCCGGACTGGAAGTGCCGTTCGGGGTGCAGGGCAAGAGCCTGGTCCCGCTGCTCGACGGATCGGACAGTCACCGCGAAGAGTTCGCCGTCGCCTATGCGGAAACCGGCTTTTCCGGGCTGTACTGGAACGAGCGGGACGGACTGAACCAGAAGGCGGAAGGCGCGATCAACCCCGGGTGCACCTATGACTGCCTCAACACCTGGACCCAGAGCGGCCAGGTCCGGATGGCGCGCAAGAGTAACTTCAAAATCCAGGCAGACATGATGGGCACCGGCTACCTGTATGATCTGGAAAACGATCCGTTCGAGGTCGACAACCTGTGGGACGATCCGGCGCACCTCGCGACCAAAGCCGACATGCTCGCGACCTTGCTCGCGGAGACCCTCAAAGCCAACGACCCGCTCCCCGCGCCGCGGAACCGGTATCGCACCAAAATCCACCCCAAGGGATACTGGCACGATCCGGACTTTGTCGCAGACGACCCCGGAGTACGGGTCCTGGATCCGGTACTGCAGAAAAAGCGCTGACCAAATCGGTACAGGCCGTTCGTTCTTCGGGTGCCGCCTGTTGCCGCGCGCACCCGGGAAGCCGGGAAGGAGACCGAAGATGGCCGTCACGATGGATCGGAATCCCGGAGCGATGGGCTTTTCCGCCGCTTACGAGGAAGTGCGGGCATTTCTGCTCGCCTTCGATGCGGACGGCGTTACGGCCGAGTCGTTTCTGTGGGGCCGGTGGGAATGGATCTTCTGTAAGCACGGATTCGACCCGGTCCGGCGTCCGCTGATCGATGTATGGCGGGACGATGGCCGCGTCGTCGGGCTGGTCACCAACGAGGAAGCTCCGTCCGGGTACGCCTGGTTCTGCCTGGATCCGGCCTACCCGGAACTCCGGGCTGAGATGCTGGCGCATGCGGAACGGTACCTGCGAGACGAAAAAGCCATCCGTGTGCAGATCGACAACCGGGATCTCGCGTTCCAGAAGCTGGCGGCGCGAGCCGGATACCATGCGACGAATGAAAGCGAGGAACTGGCGGTACTGCCGGTCGACGCGCACGACCTGTCCTATGTACTGCCTCCGGGCTACCATACGGAAAGCATGGCGGACTTCTACGATGTCCGCAAATTCAACCGCCTGATGTGGCGCGGGTTCAACCATGAGGGAGAGCCGCCGGAGTCCGAACAGGTCTTGTTGGACCGAAGCCGGCAGCTTTTGGGACCCCACGAGGATCTGGATCTCAACATCGTCGTCGTAGCGCCGGACGGCAGCTTTGCTTCCTACTGCGGCATGTGGCACGAGTACGGGAGCACACACGCCCTGGTCGAGCCGGTCGCGACCGATCCGGACCACCGCAGAAAAGGGCTGGGTCGGGCGGCTGTGCTGGAGGGCATTCGCCGGTGCGCAGCGCGCGGAGCCGAAGACGCGTATGTGGGATCCGCACAGCCGTTCTATTACGCCATCGGATTCCATCCCTGGCTCAGCAAAACATGGTGGAAAAAAGAATTGTAAGCGAGAACTACGGTTTTCCCTTTCTCATTTTGATCCCAAAATACACCGCCGTCCCCACGTCCGCAGTTCCCAGTACGCCTATATAACAGTCAGCGCCATAGGGAGCCGGTGTTTCTTCCACACCGTTTCACATATCTGATTGCGTATACTGGATCTGGGTATCTGTCTTGCGCACCATCCGAACCGAAACGGAGGATTTGCCATGAAACAGACAAATTTCGATGCTGGTTGGACCTTTCGTCCGGGACCGCGCGACCGATGGCGCCCGGAACGGGAAGCACTCGTAAAGGAGATCCCGATTACGCTGCCGCACGATTTCACGATCTCCACCGATCCACGCCCGGACGCGCCCGGAGCGGTTTCGACCGGGTATTACGCCGGTGGATATGGCATCTATAGCAAAGAGTTCTCGCTGTCAGAGGATGTGCGCGGCCAGACCGTATTGCTTTCGTTCGACGGAGTGTACAGAAATTGTGAAGTCGTGATCAACGGCCAGCTGGTCACCTCTCATCCATATGGATACACCGCGTTCCAAGCGGACCTGACCGATCACTTGTGGTTCGACCGACCCAACCGGCTGGAGGTTACGGTCAACAACTCTGCCGAACCCAACTCCCGCTGGTACAGCGGCTCCGGAATCTACAGGAGCGTGGAACTGCTGACAGCTCCTCCGCTCCACATTGCGCCCTGGGGGATCTTCGCCCGGACCGACCGGGTGGACAATGGTACCGGTCATCTTGTGGTCGAGACCACCGTCGACAACGCCACCGACCGGGAGGCAGCCATCTGGATCACCGCTACGCTGACAGCTCCGGAGGGGCAAATGGCCGCTTCCGGCAAGACCCTCCTGACGGTTCCCGCAGGCTCCTCCGGCAAGGGAACCGTCCCCCTCACCGTCCCGAACGCCCATCTGTGGGAACTGGATGCGCCCTTGCTGTATCAAGTCCGTTCGGACATCTCCGAAGATGGCACATTGATGGACACCGCCGAAACATCGTTCGGCATCCGGAC
>JAAYKS010000267.1 GCA_012522285.1 Clostridiaceae bacterium
CGATCATGCCGATCACAAGGGCCTCCAACTCGACCACGATGATGCATGTTCTGTCGTTGTAGGGCAGCGCGGCCTTGCCAAACTTGAGCCGCACGTCGATCACGGGAACGATGCGGCCGCGCAGATTGATGATTCCACGCACATAGGAAGGAACCTCGGGAACCTCCGTAATATGCTGGATACCGATGATCTCCGTAATATGCCGGATTTCGATACCATACACATCCTTACCCAGTGCAAAGGTCAGATACTTGTCCTTGAGTGTGTCTTCTTCCACTTCCACTTCCGATGTGTTGCGATAGTCCCTGCTCATAGCGTTCCTCCCTTTTTCATGAAACAGCCGACGCAGCCATCAATCCACCTGCGTCCAATATCAAGCTGATGCCGCCGTCACCGAGAATTGTGCAACCTCCGATGCCCGGTGCGCGTCGTACATACTCCGGTAAAGGTTTGACGACTGCCTGTTGTTCACCCAGCAGTTCGTCGGCAAACAGACAAACCGTGCTGTCGTCGTCCTCGACGACCACCATAATTCCCCGCTCCAGGTCTTTTCGAAACGGTTCAGTATGGAACCGGCGGTGCAGCCGGATCACATTCAGGCATTCACCGCGGAGCATTACCATTTCGTTGCCCTCTGTATCCTCGATGATCTGTTGCGGATTGGCGCGAAAGGATTCGCTGATTACATTGGTCGGTATGATATATCGGTTATCCCCGACCGATACCATCATGCCCTCAATAATCGCCAGCGTAAGTGGTATACGAATGCTGACCGTCGTTCCCCGTGCCTTTCGGCTGTCGAGATAGACTGATCCGCCGGCCTTGGATATGTGGTCGCGCACTACATCCATGCCGACGCCCCTGCAGGAAAACTCGGAAACCTGCTCTTTGGTCGAGAACCCCGGCAGCATGACGAACGCAAACACCTCTTTGTCGCTGTACTCATCGTCTGCGCGAGTCACGAGCCCTCGCTCTCTGGCCTTTATCAGAATTTTCTCGCGGTCGAGTCCGCGTCCATCGTCC
The DNA here is from genome assembly GCA_012522285.1 of Clostridiaceae bacterium. GTDB lineage: Bacteria > Bacillota > Clostridia > Saccharofermentanales > UBA5734 > JAAYKS01. Next base: position 1,024 of record JAAYKS010000267.1, read on the forward strand.
CTTATGGTAATCAGTATCTCGCCGCCGACGCTACGAGCCTCCAGCTGGAGCTTGCCGCGGGGAGACTTGCCTGAACTCACACGCTCTTCCGGGCTTTCGATGCCATGATCCAGCGCATTGCGAATCAAGTGCATCAAAGGGTCTGATATACGCTCGATGATGTTTTTGTCCAGCTCGGTATCTTCGCCGGAAAAATACAGATCCACTTCCTTATCCAGTTTTCGTGTCATGTCACGCACAAGTCGTTGCATGCGCAGGAACGTTGCGGCGATGGGAACCATCCGCAGAGACATCTCAATATCCTGCAGCTCGCTGGTCAGTTTCCCCAACTGGCGAGCGGATTTGCGGAACCCGTCCAGCTGCAGGCCTTCGAGGTCCGGGTTTCGCACCGTCATGGCTTCAGCGATGACCATCTCCCCCACCAAATCGAGCAAACGATCCAGTTTAGATGTATTGACGCTGATGAGGCTTTGCTGTCGGACCATTGCGTGTTGCCGGTCGTGATCCTCTTCCCCTGGTGCCGATACGACTGAGCGGTCGGTTGGCACGTCGTTTGCTGCAGTGGTTTCATTTACTTTTTCCCACGGGAAGATTTCCAGTTCGTCGATTTCCAGCCGGTCCAGGAACATGGTTTTTTCAAGGATGGAAGCCAGCGTGTCACGATCGACACACGAGCGGATCTGCATTTGAAACCCGGTCTCCCGGATCACTGAAGAGGTCTCTTCATTATCTGCGATGTCTTCAGGCTCACAACGCATATCCAGTACGTATTCCTGAAGTGAGTGAACCACAGTGAAAGCACGCATGTTTTCCATCAGACAGCCATTTTCAAAAAATATGCGTATGGCATATCGGTGTACATCGGCGAGTTCTTCTTCTGTTAAGATCAGCGTATTGGCATGTGGCACCAAATCCCCACCGTTCTGGCGCGAGTCCGTATCGGAGGTGGGTACATGTGGAGAAGAGCCGGCATCAGCTGCTCCTTTGAGTCCCTTGTTGTATGTCCGAATCGTCAATGCCAATTGAACGGAATCGCCGTCCATCTCCTCGCCGGCTTCTGCTTTGCCTATCTCTCCGCGGATGAAGTCCGCTGCCTGCAACACGATATCGGTCAACTGGACACAATCCGGAGTGATGCCTGATCCGCTTCGGATGGTATCAAATAGATCCTCCAGGGAATGTGCCAGGACTGAGATCGCATCAAACGACATCATCGCGGAGGATCCCTTGATCGTGTGCATGATGCGGAAAATCTCGTTGATGCTTTCCGGCGGGATGCTCTGCTCACGCTCGATCTGAATCAGCATACCCTCCAGTTGCTCCAGCAGCTGAGAGGTTTCGAACAGAAACATATCGAGCATTGGTTCGCGAGTGTCGTTATCCTTTCCTGCCATGTTGTGGTTCCATCCTTCCATTCCAGTTCCACAGTTCTACCCGGATCCTCCGGACGTCGATCACAGTTTGCTAAGCGCTGTCACAACAGTCTCTTCCTTGAAAGGCTTGACGATAAACCCTTTGGCTCCCGCCATCACGGCCTCCTTGACCATGCCCTGTTGCCCCATGGCGGTCATCATGACGATGCGCGCATCCGGATTCAATTGCATGATTGTCTTGAGCGCGGCCAACCCATCCATCTCCGGCATTGTGATGTCCATAGTTACGATATCCGGCTTCAACTCATGGTAACGATGGATGGCTACCTTGCCGTTTTCGGCCTCGCCAACCACGCTGATTCCGTTTTTTTCCAGAATGTTTTTGATGGTCACCCGCATTAAAGCGGCATCGTCAACGACAAGCTCGGTTTTCTTGTTTGTTCTCTCCTGTCGATTGTTTCTTGATCAGCCCCGGATGTCGATATAGAGACTGTCCGGCGGTGTTTCTCTTTCATAGGCCTGGATATGGCGGCGAGTCTGGATCCCCTTCATCAGAACACGAATGTCCAGGCTCCATTGCTCCGCAAGCTGTCTCACCTTGCGATCCAACTCGACGATCTCTTCCAGCAGGCGTCTGTTTGCCGTCGCGGCTTGCTCGAACGCGTGCCATTCCGGGTCGGATGCTGCTTCCTGTTTGGATACCGGTACCATCCGCCCCGTCTCCGACCGGTAATGATCGACACGATCCATGCATATTTGCCGTTCCTGCAGGATGCTGTCCAATCGGTCGGTATCCCCGTGCTCGACCGCTTCGACACATGTATGTGTTGTGTCACGAATTTTTACCAGCTCGACCCGAATCCGGTTTTCCAAATCGACCAGTGCGATCAAGTTGTCTGCATGCTGCTTGTCCATGCGATTCACTCGCCAGCCGCACGCACTTGGCCGCGGCTTTCACGGACCACTTGCTCCCATGTAGCCCGCAGATCGGTGACCATCTCTTCGACTGGAGCAATCCGACTGGCATCCTTGTTAACATTTGCCATGACAAGTTCGTGATGCAAGAATTCATAGAGTGACAGCAGATCGGCAGACAATGAGATGTCCAGATCCAGTCCCTGCATCAATGCGGCAAGGATGTCCTGCGCTTTCATGAGTGACTGGCTGGCTTTTTCCAAATCGGAGGCTTCAATCGCCGCTTTGGCCAACCTCATCTGTTTCAGGCACCCGTCGTACAGCATCAGAACGAGATCTCCCGGTCCGGCGGTCAAGATGCTTTGTTCCCGGTACTTCGCGTAGGCATTGTTGATCGTCATGATCCTGTCTCCTGTCTCTTATTGATTGAACTGCTGGAATTGTCCCGCCAGCCAGTCGCTCTGGGACTGCATGGTACTGAGTGCTTTTTCCATTGCGGTAAAGCGTTTCCAGATTTCTTCTTCCCGCTCCGACAACCATTCATTGAGTTCAGTGATGCGCGTCCCCAGTTTTTCGATGTCCTGATCGGTTTTCGTGACATTGAACCGGGATGTATAGGAGGAAAACGCTTCTATCAGACGGGGGAACATCCCCTTTTCGACCCCTGTGCCACCAGAGGACTCCGTTGTCGTCTGCGTAAACAGCCGCATGACCGCATCGGGATCCGTTTCAAGCGCCTTTTTCAGTTTTCCCTCGTCCAGAGTTATTTTCCCGCCGTCATAATAGAATCCGGTCTTTATTCCGACATCCGACAAACTCAAGCCGGTTCCACGCACTTTGTCAAACAACATGCCGCGCATTTGAGTGAGCAGGCCGTTCAGATCCCGATCCTTTCGCAACATTCCGCTTTTCGCCTTGGTTTCCCATGTTGCGATCTCCGACTCGCTCATCTCGGCACGTTGCTCGTCTGTCAAGGGCGGATACGCAGGAAAAACCTTTTCGCCCAATGTATCCTGGAGTTTCCCGACCAAATCGTTGTACAACTTGACAAAGCTCTTGATCCTTGCAGTTGCCGGTTCCACGTCCCGTGTAACGGAAAAGGCAATCGCGGAAGCTGAAGTGGTCTTGAGCGTATAGGTCGCCCCGTCAATCGTGAACGTGTTTGCAGCCCGGCTGACCGAGACACCGTCGATCACCAGCGAGGCGTCCATTCCGTTTTGATGAAGCCCGTCACCGATACCGATGGCCGACGCTTCACCAAACAGATTGCCCTCCCCATTGGTGACTGTAATGGAGGTGTCAGCGCCTGTCGCTTTTGTAGTCAGCAGAAAACGGTCGCTCAATTCGGTATACACAAGCGAGACGCCGGCTTCGCTGTTTTGGATGGTTTTCATCACTGTATCCAGGGTATCTTCTGCCGCAAAGCGGAAGGAAACGCCGTTGATGTCGAAAGAAAGTGTATCGGACGCTTCGCCGCCAAACACAATTCCGAGCGACGGAGCCAGGTTGGCCAGCGTGCTAGCGGTACTGACCCCTGTGCCGCCGGTCAGACCGGCCTGACCGCCCACACGTGTGGAACTCGCCAGTTGGTCGATGCGATCGATGGTTCGTGAACCAAGCAATGCGGAACCAGACACCGTGATGGATACTGCATTCGTGGGGGCAGCATATGTAACAGTGGTAGTACTAAATGCAGCCTCGCTAAACAGGTTGGTATCGGGAGACAGCACGCTCATTGTGGTTTCCCGGAAACTCTTGATCAGGTTGTTGACGTCCCTGTGTGCGTCTTTTTTCCACTCCAGTAATTGTTTCTGCCTGCTGACCCGATCGACTTTCAACCTCTCAACCGATATAAGGCTCTTCACAATCGATTCGGTGTCCAGCCCGGAGTACATGCCGCTGATGCGCATAGTGGAGAAAATATTGTTGACTGCCACGAGGGATCACCCTGCCTTCCTGGATTCTATCGAGGCTTGCGCCACTGGTTTTCGGTATCAGTGGGGATGGGAGGAGGCCGATGATCGACGGCCTCCTCCATGTCCCGGCCTGAGTACTGGACAATCGTTGCCGTTACTGCAGCAACTGGAGAACAGACTGCGGTGCCTGGTTGGCTTGCGCCAGCATGGCGTTCGCAGCCTGCGAGAGGATGTTGTTCTTGGTGTACGCCATCATCTCTTTGGCCATGTCGACGTCGCGGATCCGGGACTCGGCGGCCTGGAGGTTTTCTGCGGAGGTGTCGAGGTTGTTGATCTTGTGGTCGA
>JAAYKS010000268.1 GCA_012522285.1 Clostridiaceae bacterium
GCACCGAATGATTTGAGATCTGCACGCATCGCTTTTCCCAACGCGGTATACCGCCGGCAACGGAACCCGTAGACGGCAAACAGCACAGCCGGCAACAGCAACAGTAACCCGGTCAAGTCGCCTTCCAGCCAGACCAGGGCCGCGGCCGCGAACGCGTAGAAGGCGCTAAACACCAGCCCCAGCACCCGGCCGCGCACGATCAGACTCTGGTCGGTCAGCTCCGTGCGTCGAAAGCGGGCCCGCAGCAGATGGCGATACGTGTCATAGGATTTACGGAAGCCCTCTCCGCGGCGGGTCCGGGCGGCTCCGACCATCTGAGAAGCCGCAAACACCCCGTCCGGGTCGGCATGAAAAACCAGCCATCCCACCAGAAACCGGTCATGCTCCGGCAGGCTGTCCAGACGGGATTCTTCCCATAGCAGGGCAAACCCGTCCCCGGCCGGTCGCAACACCCCGCGCGCGGCCAGATCGTACACCGCCGCCGCCACGTCTCTCCCGTCCAGCCCGTGCCGGAGCAACAGTCCGGCCAAAGCGGGCGGCAACACCACCCGGTCTGGAAACACGTCCATCCCCGACCGGTGCCGGAGTCCACGACGCCCGCGCACCGGCAGGCACAACACCAGTACCAGCACCGGGATCAGCAGAAACAGCACACGGCGGATCCAGGGGGTGGTCGACAACAAAAGCCGCGACCAGGTGGCGTTCGTCGACAGTGCGTCCTCGAGGGAAACCAACTCCGTGAGACGGTATTCCGCAAAACGTTCGGCACGGCTGTCGGTCAATGCGGGCGGGTACAGACAGCGGAGACGCATCCCGTCACCCGGTGCCAGTCGCTCTGCGCGATAGAGAACCGCCCCGGTGCGCTCGTCGACCGTCCATTCCAGATCCCCGTCTCCGTATCCGTAGGCTTTGAGCGGCGACAATCCGGACCGGGCCGCAACAGTCGCGGCAAACGAATCGACCGGGTAGGCCTGTCCGGGCAGGACCAGATTGATGTCCGAAACATCCTGGTAAGCGGCGACAGAACCGTACATCAAAAGCCGCAGATGGATCGTCCGCTCCGCGCCGGCTTCCACCGGCATGAGGATCTTGAGATCCAGCCGATCCTGGGATTGCATGACCTCATAACTCAGCGAAGAGGCGTTGCCGGCGCCGAACACCGGCTGGAGAGCCTGTGTGTTTGTTTCGGATCCGATCCTGCCTTCCGACACTTCCACCTTCTTCAGGCTGAATCCTTTGGAAGCGGATGTATCGTAAGAAAAATCCAAAGACGTTACGTCTGCGGAAAACACAAACGCCATTTTGCAGTCGAGATAGGCATTGTTGTCATCGCCGACGTCGACCGTCACTTCCATCCTTCCGATCCGGGCAGAAGTCTCGGAAGCCACGGCCGGCCGGGTGCCGGAGAGCATACTCCAGCAAACTAAAAACAGGCACACCGCCATCAACGCAAGCCGGCGCCGCGATCGGGCAGGTTGCATCATGAGACGTCGGTGTGATCGATCACAAGACAATAGACAACCTCCACGCGAAGTCCGGATCGAACGATGCGACGTTTTCCGGGCCGGGATGGGCAGGTGCGCTTTTTCTCGATTATAGCAGAGATCGTTGTATAATGGTTCCCAGCCGCCCGGCCCTCCCGAAGGGCCCGCGAAAGGAGCACCACCATGGGAAATTACCGAATCGACACCCGTTGCGTCCAGTCCGGCTACGACCCGAAAAACGGAGAACCCCGTGTTCCGTCCATCGTTCAGTCCACCACTTTCCGGTATGACAGCTGCGACGAAATGGGGCGGATGTTCGATCTGGAAGGGGACGGTTTTTTCTATACACGAATCGCCAACCCCACCGCCAGTCATGTGGAGGCCAAAATCGCCGACCTGGAAGGGGGCGGTGCGGCCATGCTGACAGCCTCGGGTCAGGCCGCGGTGTTGCTGGCGGTGCTCAACCTGTGCAAGGCGGGCGACCACATCGTCTCGGCCAGCGCATTGTACGGCGGCACGTATAATACATTCAGTAGAACCCTGCCTTCGATGGGCATCGAGGTGACTTTCCTCGATGCGGGATGTTCGGACGAAGCACTGGAAGCCGCCTTTCGTGACAACACCAAACTGGTATACGGAGAGATGCTGTCCAACCCGACACTGGTCGTACTGGACATCGGGCGGTTTGCGGACGCAGCCCACGCGCACGGCGTTCCC
>JAAYKS010000269.1 GCA_012522285.1 Clostridiaceae bacterium
ATTCGCCAACCAAAGGATTTTTCGGGAGCCCCTGGGTTGGGATCAAGTATTTCAAGAAATTTTTTGAGTCCTACAATTTCTGGCAGATTTTCTACAACACAGTCGCGCTGAGCTTTTATAACCTCATTGCGACCTTCCCGATCCCCATCATTTTTGCACTGTTGTTGAATCAGATGCGCCTCCGTTCACTTAAAAAAGTCATTCAAACTGCATCCTACGCGCCGTACTTTATCTCGGTCGTGGTCCTGGTCGGGATGATGAACGTGTTTTTCTCTCCGTCGTCCGGCATCGTCAACGTGGTGATCAAGATGCTGGGAGGTACACCGGTCTACTTTATGGGCAAACCGGAGTTGTTCCGGCCTATTTATGTGTGGACCAACGTGTGGCAGACCACCGGGCGGTCCGCCATCATTTATATCGCGGCTTTGACCGGAGTCAGCATGGACCTCCATGAAGCCGCGATGGTGGATGGCGCCAATAAACTGCAGCGCACTCTCCATATCGACATTCCGGGCATCCTGCCGACCGCGATCATCATGCTGATTCTCAATCTCGGCCAGATCATGTCGATCGGTTTTGAGAAAGCCTATTTGATGCAGAATACGCTCAATATCACCGCCTCCGAGATCATATCGACGTACGTCTACAAAATCGGATTGCTCGGTGCCCAGTTCTCGTTCTCGACCGCCATCGGGTTGTTCAACTCCGTGATCAACTTCGCCATGGTGGTCGGTGTCAACATGCTTTCACGGAAGCTCAGTGACACGAGTTTGTGGTAAGGATAAGGAGAAACCAGCATGTCAATACTGACTAAAAACACGCACATCAGACGCTCCAATGCGGATACATTGTTCGATGCGTTTGTCCTCGTGGTGATGATCCTGTTTTTACTGATCTGTCTCTATCCGCTATACTTCGTACTCATCGCGTCGGTGAGCGATCCGGTCAAAGTCAGCGCGGGTAAAGTGCTGTTGTTTCCCAACGGATTCACACTGGATGGATACGCGCGTATTTTCCGGTATCAGAAACTCTGGATTGGTTACCGCAACACCCTCTTTTACACAACGTTGGGTACCACGATCAATGTCGTCATCACGGTTATGGCGGGGTACGCACTGTCTCGCAAGGATCTGAGAGGCCGCCGGCCGTTCCTGTTGCTCTTCTCCTTTACGATGTTTTTCAGCGGCGGCATGATTCCCACTTATATGGTGGTCAACGGGCTGGGGTTGATCGACAAAGTCTGGGCGATGGTACTGCCCAACGCGCTGGCGGTCTGGAACCTGATGATCACCCGCTCCTATTTTGAAACCACCATCCCGGATGAACTGCTGGACGCGGCTTTTATCGACGGCTGCGGCAATCTCCGGTTCTTTGGTCAGATTGTCATTCCGTTGTCCAAAGCGATCGTGTCGGTCATGGTTTTGTTCTATGCGATCGGACACTGGAACACATTCTTCAACGCCCTGATCTACCTGACCACCTCCACCAAATTCCCCCTCCAGCTCATCCTTCGCGACATCCTGATTGCGGCGCAGCCCGACCCGACCATGATGGAGGACATGACCTCCCTGATCGAAAAACAGAAGCTGGCTGAACTGCTCAAATACGGCGTCATCATCGTGGCCAGCGTTCCGGTTCTGATTCTGTACCCGTTTGTACAGCGTTATTTCGTTTCCGGGATCATGGTCGGCTCCATCAAGGGTTGATCGCGAAATGTCGATTGCGACAAGGGGAGGGGTGCGTTCATGAAAGCGCTGGTGCTGAAAGAGTACAACCTCTTCTCCTATGAAGAAGTCCCGATGCCCAAACCCGACGACGACGAAGTACTGATCCGGGTTCAGGCCTGTGCCATCTGCGGCAGCGATGTGCACGGCATGGACGGAAGCACCGGTCGCCGCATCCCGCCTGTTGTCATGGGACACGAAGCGTCCGGTGTGATCGAGCAGCTGGGTAAATCCGTGACCGATTTTCGCGCCGGAGACCGGGTGACGTTCGATTCCACCGTATACTGCGGCGAATGCCGGTATTGCAGACGGGGTGAAATCAACCTGTGCGATAATCGCCGGGTACTGGGAGTTTCCTGCGAAGATTATAATTACCCGGGCGCGTTTGCTGAGTACGTTGCGGTACCCAGACGCGTGCTGTACCGGATTCCGGATTCGGTTTCCTTTGAACACGCCGCGATGGTCGAACCGCTCTCGATCGCATTCCATGCAATCAGCCGTTCCCGTGTCTCACTGGGCGATACCGCGGTCGTCGTAGGGGCAGGCATGATCGGCTCTCTGGTGATCCAGCTGCTCAGGATCTCCGGCTGCGGCCGCATCATAGCAGTCGATCTCGTGCAGGAAAAACTGGCACTGGCCGGCAAACTGGGTGCAGACATCCTCCTGAAATCCGACGAGGTGGATGTGCCGGGCGAAGTGTTCCGGTTGACGGGCGGGCATGGCGCGGATCTGGCCTATGAAGTGGTCGGAATAACACCGACGCTGCGCACTGCGATCGATTCCCTCCGAAAGGGAGGTTCCCTTACTATGGTGGGCAACCTCAGTCAATCCGTCGATTTCCCATTGCAGGCAGCCGTCACGCGGCAGCTCACCTTGTTGGGCTCCTGTTCTTCAGCCGGGGAGTATCCGGCCTGCCTGGAATTGATCGCGGACGGCAAAGTGGATATTGACTCGTTTATCTCCGCAGTCGCCCCCCTGTCGGAAGGGTCTTCCTGGTTCCGGCGGCTGCAGGCGGGCGAACCGGGTTTGATGAAAGTCATCCTCCGGCCATGAGTCTGCCCTCTTGTGCTTCTTCCCATGAGTGCCCGGCTCTGTCCGGGCGCTTGTTGCTTCAGGTATCATAGAAGAGATCCCGGCGGTTTTCGACCGGGCGAAAGGAGACCCGCATGTTGATCGGCATCCCGGGGACTATGACCATTCCCGACATCCATTCCCCTTCCACACGCATCCGTTTTGGTGTGAACGCCCTTCGCGAAGCCTGCCGGCTCCGCGGGATCCACTGTTCTGAGACCATGGCGCGTCAAGTACATGTTACAGGGAAGGATCCTTGTGTCCTGATTTCACTGTCCACGGACCGCAACGCCCCGTCCGAGGGTTTTTCCATCCGTCGGGACGGGCAGACGGTGCGCATCGAAGGAGCAGATGAGTCCGGTGCGATGTACGG
>JAAYKS010000270.1 GCA_012522285.1 Clostridiaceae bacterium
CCAAGTGGCGTCCGGCCTTCACCTGGCGCATGCCCGCGCTCGCCGGGGGTACCGCGGTTGTTTTGGCGGCGTACGGAAGGCTGGTTCTGTGCAATCCTGCGGTGATGCAGGACGGATTCGGCTTCAATCGCTATGCCTGTATCCAGATGACCAACTACAAGAAAAACGGCTTTCTTGTCTCCTTTACCGGCAGCATCGCCAACCTCTCGATTGACACCCCCACCTACTTCCAGCCAGGGTTGTCGGGATTGTACGAAGTGCCCCCGCCTGCGGAGGAGGAGCCGGACATCCGGGAAACACCCCACATCATCGTGGTCATGAGTGAATCCTACACGGATTTCCGCTCTATCCGGGATCTTCCGCTGACTGAACCTGCCATGCCCTTTTTCGACACCCTGATGGCGCGCGACAACGTCGTGTCGGGGGAACTGCTGGTGTCGATTTTCGGAGGCGGCACCTGCAATACCGAGTTTGAGTTCCTGACCGGCGGTTCGATGCTGTTCCTGCAGGACGGGGTCATCCCGTACAGCAGCTACATGAAGCGTCCGACCCATTCGGTCTGCTCCCTGCTCAAGGAACAGGGATACCGGAATGTCGCGGTGCACCCGTATATCCGCACGTTCTGGGATCGCCACACCGTCTATCCCAACCTCGGATTCGACGAATTCATCAGCATGGAGGATTTTGAAGATCCGGAGATCGTCCGCTCGTTCATCAGCGACCGCTCCTGCTTTGAACGGATCGTCGAGGAATTCGAACAGACCGGAGACGACGAGCGTCTTTTCCTGTACGCGGTGACGATGCAGAACCACTTTCCGTACTATGTCGACGAGGACCGGCTGGGAGGCATCCAGCACCACATCCAGCTCAACGGGCTCACCGACATGGAGTCCGCGGAGATGTATTTTAGCCTGCTACGTCAGAGTGACGACGCGCTTCGCTACCTGGTCAAGTATTTTGAAGCCCAGAAGGAGCCGGTGATCCTGGTGTTCTTCGGGGATCACCTACCGGGCAACAACCAGGAACTCATGCCGTTTTATGAGTATATGTTTGAGGGGGAAATCGCCAACCTGAACCTGGTGCAGACCCGGCAGATGTACGAGACGCCGTTTTTTGTCTGGTCCAACACCATCGACCTGCCCAAACAAGAGATCGAGATCATCAGCCCGAACCTGCTCGGTGCCTATGTGCTGGATGCTGCGGGAGCGAGGATGTCTCCCTACTTTGAGTACGTGAACGGGCTGCGCAGCGCGGTGTCCGCAATCAACAGCAAAACCATCATCGATACCGCCAACCGCGCCTATGACCGCACCAACCTGTCCAGTGATCTCGAGTCCCTGATGAACCGATACTGGGTGTACGTCTACGACAACATCGTCCGGGACAACGACTGACGGGAGAGCGAGCCATTTGTAAAGAAGACAAAAGAAAAGCGCCGCCGGGCGCTTTTCTCAAGGCGCATGCCGAGCGCCTATCTTCTGATGCTACTCGAGCTTTGCATTTTCCAGATCGTCCAGCCAGATCTGGGCCACCGCGTCGCTCGGCATGCGCCA
>JAAYKS010000271.1 GCA_012522285.1 Clostridiaceae bacterium
GCGTATTGGGTATCCACTACGTTTTTTTGGTCAAGCCTGCCCATCTCCACACCCCGCACAGTCCTTCTGCTCGAATGGTTCTGCATGTGTACGATTGTAGCACTAGAAAACGGCACCCTGGCCGATGCGCAAGGATGCCGTCTTTCTTCTAGTAACCAGAATCGAAATTACTTGTCCGCGATCAACCCCGGCAACGGGATATGATCCAGTGACACCAGGGGAATCCCTTTGTAATCTGTCCGCTTCTCCCCTTCTGTCAACACGCAGGCGATCACCGACAGCTCGAAACCGATCTTTTCTGCCATGATCATCACGGCATCGATGGTTCCGCCGGTCGAAACCACGTCATCGATAAAACACAGCTTCTTCCCTTGGAACTGCTCGTACTTCTCGCGCCCGATCCACAGATGCTGGGGGTCCTCTGTGGTGATGGACTTGACCACGATGTGTTTGGGATCCTGCATAAACCCTTTGCGGTTTTTGCGTAGTTCCAGGTAGCTTTTGTGCGCCCCGGAGATTGCCTGTGCGAGTCCCGACGATTTGGTCTAGACCGTCACGAACGAATCGAACGCATACGGCGCCAGTTTACGCGTCAGTTCTTTTGAGGCCACCCGATTCCATTCGGCTTCTCCCGTCATGTCGAACGAGTAGATGTAAAAGCCGCCGCCGATGTCCATGCGCTGCAAATCAACCGGGTAATCAGGTCCCAGCTGCACGCGCCAAGTTTCCGGAAATTGTTGTTGCATCAAAAAAGCCTCCTACGCCAAACCGACATACGACCCGAAATACCGGACCAGGACCCCGACCACCATGCCGAGGAAGGGGTTCTTGGACCACGCGGTCACACCCAGGGCGATGTAGCCGCTCATGGGCTGATCCGATGAAGACACCGCCGAAAGGTTCGGGGCGAAGGTCAGCGCGAAGCCGATGACCAGCAGGAAACCCGCAATGCTCTGCGCGGGGAGGTATTTGCCCAGACGCCCGATCAGTCCGACGAGGATCAGGATACCGGTCAGGAACATAAAGACGATGCCGCACAGCACAGGCCAGGGTGCGCCCGCGGTACCGGAGATGATCGCTTCGATCGGGGGGCCGCCGAAGAGAGCACTCGGAAAGTCGGCCAAGGAGTTGATGATCGACAAGTGGTCGAAGTTCTGTTCCATGCCGGCAATGCTCGCGGTGATGCCGCCAAAGGAGATGTTGGCGCCGATGTTGAGCATGACCAGGCTCAGCGCACCCAACACGACCGTCAGGTTGAGAGCCGGTTTGATGACTTTGAAATCGCTCCAATAGTCTTTCTTCCAGAAGCGCCATTCAGAGCTCATCTTCATGGGTTCGCGCCCTTCCTCTTCCATGACCTTGGAAAGATCGACACGACGTTTCTGGAGGAACAGGAAGTCCGCAGTCGAGACAATTACCGAGATAAAGATGGTCAGGACCACTTTGTTGGGATTGTTGAGGAAGATCGCATACGCAGCGATCGCGGACACGATCGAGATGAGCGTCGTCCGACGTTCCTGTCCGAACATGTCCCAGGAGACCCCGGCCAGAATCAGTCCGACACCGGCCATCATGCCGCTCAGGATCGTGGCACCCGCAAAGTCGGCGATCCATGTGATACCGCCGAAAATGCCGAGCGAGATCATCAGCAGGGCTGCCAGCAAGATGGAACTGATGTTGTTTCGGAGACTCTTCTTGATACTGGCCACGGTGATCGTTTCCGCCTGTGCGGAAATCGGTGTGACCGACCCGGTGAACAGGTTGCCGAACGCGCCGACCAGATAGGCGAACCCGGCAGGTTTCAACGCGAATCCCCTCGCTTCCGCATACAGTAACTGGGGAACTCCGTTGATGATCACGGCAATGACCGCCAATACGAATGGACCGATGGACTCAAAAAATTCCATGCGCACGCACTCCTTTGGGGGATGGATGCACACAATATACACAATCTTGCATGCTTATGCAATCCAGTTCCAAAGCCGTTCATTCTCGTCCGAAAATAAAAAAAGAGAGTGTGATATGGATACATAAACAGA
>JAAYKS010000272.1 GCA_012522285.1 Clostridiaceae bacterium
AAGAGGGGAAAAACCATCTGGGTACCTGGCACGAAGGCATCCAGGATGCCAAGGGCAACGAGGTCGGTGTCGCTCACGCAAACGCACGGTACACGATGCGTCTGGACTATCTGGACAACATCGACAAGGAAGGGTTCGAATCGAAGTCCGGTGTGAAGGTCGAAGGCATTCTGTACGGTGGCCGCGACAGTGACACGACGGTACCCGTCGAGGAATCCCCCAGCTGGCGTGACGGGATTCTGCTAAAGGCGGCAACGCTGGAGTCCGAAACCACCAGTGCGACCCTCGGTGCCGAAGGGGTCCGTACCGTCGATCCGATGGCAAACATGGACTTTGTCTCTTATCCGCTCGGACAGTACACGATGAACAACATCCGCTTTGGCGAAACCGTCGCGAACCCCCCGCGGATTTTCAGCAACAACTACTTTATGCGCGATGCCGACGGACAATTCATGACCAGTAAACTGGCCAAAAAAGTCTGGCTTCACTGGGCGGACGGTAGGATTCACGGAGAGTTTGACGCGCTGGACACGCCGACCGGCAAGATCCCCAACTACGCGGATCTCAAGGTGCTCTTCCAAAAGCATCTGGGTGAAGACTTCCCGGTCGAAACCTACAATCATCTGTTTACGTTCCGCTGCACAAAGTGGATCAACAAGCTGGAACGCGTGAAGGCGTACTACGCAAAGATGGACGAACACGTCCCCCAGGAAATCTACGACTATTGGGATACCGCAGTGGCGCGCATCCAGGCCGTAAAAGAAAAATACGGGGATGAAATCAAACCGGGTGACTACAAAGGATAAGCTGATACCACGATCGGAATGACATAAGACAAAGCCGCCTCCCATCACGGGGGCGGCTTTGTCGTCATTGTTGCTTCTTCGCAATCGACGTATTCAGCCGATCAGGCCTGATCCAGATCTTCACCGATAGCGGTCGTCTCCATCACCGAGATCGCACAAAACGTCAACACGCGGCATCCGATCTCCAGGTGTCCCCCGCGCTGTGTTCCGTCGCGGTTGTCCCCCAGGGAGATGTGCGCGTGTACTCGTCCGTTCAAGATATACCCTTGCATGTTCACGATGTCGAACGGAGCCTCCGCGCGAAAGTAAATGTTTTCCACGGGCAGTCCCATCGAGTCCACGACATGGATATGATACGCGCTGGTGGATCCGATCCCCGTCTGGATGATCCCGTGCTGGATTCCCAGCCTGGCCAACTCGCTCTCCAATCCCTGCAGCACGTCCTCTCCGTTCGCGAGCTTGATCACGACTGTTCTCTTTGCTTCGAATGCATACTCAGACATCTAGTCTCCCCTTTCTCCCTGACCGTCAGGGTACAACACATCCGGATGTACTGCTCTTGCGAGCTTATTCCAGAACCGCTTGCTCTCCCACATGGTCTATGGCGGACTGGCACAGAACAATCATCTTCAGATAAGGTATACCATATTCTTCCTTCAGTTCGGCGTACCTGTCGGCACCACCTTCTTCGACAAAATATGCTTCGACTGCCGCTTCGTCGGTTTCGAGTCCGGCCGACTCCACGATCGCCTGCATGACCAGGAAGTATTTCACCGAGTCTTCCATGTCCGTTTTGTTCTTCTCGAGCCATTCCTCCCAGGAAGCAGCGCCGAGATAGGTTGTCACGAATGCTTCGAACTCCATCTCGTAATAGATTGCATAATCCTGATAAAACGCTTCCTGGGACTCCTGCTGATATCGGATCATGGAGGAGGGAACCTTATCGATGGTCGAGTTCTCCATCATGTAGGACTCAAGAAACAGCTGTACCTCGTGACGGCTCAGATCTTCCCGCATCTTCTGTTCCATCTCGGCTGCGGTAGTCCATCCGTATGTCTCCTGGAGCTGATCGGCGACAAAGGCATCGGTCAACTCCGGTACTTCCCGTTCCGTGATGTGGTTGATGGTGACAGTGAAAACCGCGTCTTTGCCATTGAGGTCTGTCTTCCCGTAGTCTTCCGGGAAAGTAACTTCCACATCGATGGTCTCGCCAGGGGTATGTCCGATCAGTTGTTCCAGAAAATCGTCAATGTAGGAGGTGACGCCGATGGTGACATCCGCCCCCTTCCCTTCGGTGCTGCCACCGTTAAACGGGATGCCGTCGACCCGTCCGACATAGTCGATGTTGACCTTGTCTCCGTCACGAACCGCGCGATCTTCCACCTGGACATCGCTGCCGTATCCCGACAGGATGGCGTCCATTTCGGTTTGCAATTTTTCATCTGTCACCGTGTGGATCGCGGCGGGAACGCTGATGTTGGCATATTCGCATAATTCCACATGATCCAGTGCTGTGATCCCTTTCCACATACCCGTATCTTCCAGCTCGCCACTGTGTGTGAACGCGTCCTTGGATCCGGATCCGCATCCCGCCGCAACAAGCAGCGACAACAGCAACAGCGCAAGGATAGACGGCCATTTCATTTTCTTCATGTAATTCTCCTCACAGTTAGGTTGTACCTGTCGTATCAAACATCCGGGAAGACCGGATTTGATGTTGCACAAGTCCTCTGTACACAATATACGATTTTACCCTAAATGTGTATCAAAGAGCGCTGATTCCTCTCAGGAAGCTTACCCGCTGCTTCAAAAAGAAAGGACCGTGCCCTTGGAAAGGCACGGTCCCGGGTGTCGTGAGGTGCTCGGTCGCAAAGGACCTTGTGCTGTAACCTAGAACGGGAAAGGCGGGAGCGGCTTGCCGTCGTTCGTAGGCTCGACGTTGCCTTTTCTCCAGGTCCACTCCGGCTCATAGCCGAGCAGTTTTTGGGCTTTCTCAATCGAGAAGAGACCGTTATACCCTTTGATGTTGTCCACCAGGTCACCATACTGCGGATACTTCGCACGATACGCGATCTTTGTCTCGCAGTTATAGTGGGTGCAGGACCACACGTTGAAGGCTTCGTACGCGTTGGGCAGCTCGTCGATCTTCTGCAGGGCCATGTCGATGATCCGTGCCACGTCGCGCGCGTCGACATGTTCGGACAGACCGCCGTCGATGTATCCTTTGCCTTCAGGCGCTTTCTCGGGGCAGTCCACCGGGAAACGATAGACAAACTTCGCAAACGGGGCGTTGTAGTAGAAGACACCGTTGAGACGGAGCGCGACACAACGCATGTCATAGGAGCGCGTGAAGGCTTTCATGATCTCTTCGGCCAGATACTAGGAAAGCGAGTAGGTGTCGCCCGGCTGGCAGGGCATGTCTTAATCAATCGGCAGGCGCGGGATATCGATCGGCTTGCCACCGATTTGGCCGCCCTGGCCATAGGCATAGTAGGATGTCGTGGTGATGCAGGTTTTGACGCCCAGACGACGGCAGGCATCCAGGACATAGTACATGCCCATGGTGTTGACCTTCATCGTGGTGTCTTCTTCCATGCGCCAAGAGGTCACGCGACCACCGGGAGCCGGGCCGAGTTCACGGTCGTCAAACGGCGACTGCAGCTCGGTGCTGGAAGGGATCGCGCCCAGATGCACCACGGCGTCCGCTTTGGCGAACAGGATGGCCTTGAGCAGGTCGCCGACGCTGAGCAGATCCGCCTTGATGAACGGAATGCGCGCTTTGGCGTTCTCGCTCTCTTTCGGGGCGGGCACCTGGTCGGTGGATACGACATTGTAGCCTTGGCTCTTCAGGTAGGGGCAAACAAAGTTGCCCAGACGGCCGGAACCGCCAGTGACGAGGACATTCTTGATCATGCTCTC
>JAAYKS010000273.1 GCA_012522285.1 Clostridiaceae bacterium
CTCCCGGCTGGGCAAGGCCGCACTCTGGTGTGCCGCGCAGGATGAGCGCTTCTCGATGGTCTACACCAATGAATCGGGGTGCTCCGGCACCGCACTGACCCGCGTCAAACGCGGAGAGCACATCCACCACATCATGGACGCGTTTGGATACTGGTTTTGCGACAACTACCGCCGGTATGCCGGACGGGAAGACGAAATGCCCTTTGACCAGCACTGGCTGCTGGCGCTGATCGCGCCGCGGTTGTTGTGCCACGGCGGGGCCGAGCAGGACATCTGGTCCGACCCGTACGCGGAATTTCTCGGGTGTCTGGCGGCCGACCCGGTTTACCGCCTGCTCAGGCAGCTCGGTTTGGTCGGTCCCTCGGAGGGCGTATCGGATCGGGAACCTAACGGACCGGTTCTGTTCTCATATCACGACGGCCGCATCGGCTACCATCTGCGCACCGGAACCCATTTCCTCAGCCGGACCGACTGGAACCAGGCGATGGATTTTTGGCGCAAACATGAATAACAGATCGGGGGTGACGATCTTGAAAAAGATTCGGACAACAACGCAAACGACCTCCCGGCGGACGGCAGCCCGTCTGGCGATCCTTCTCGCGGCGGCACTGCTGCTGTCCCTTGCGGGTGCGGGCTGCTCCTGGGCGGGCGGGAACGTATCGAACTACGAGGACGACGAAGACATCATTGTCCCTGCCGGCACCTTTACGAAGCTGATCGTGGAAAACCACGCCGGTACGATTCGCGTTCGCAGTACCGACGAGGAGCATGTCCGCGGCATTCTGCGGAAAAAGGCGTCCGGCAACGGCGCTTCGATCCTCAAGAGCGTCGTGGCGGCTGCGACCTACCAGGTCGTTGCGGAAGGGGAAACCCTGCGGATCAAAGAAGTCTACAAGACCGACGACCGGGTGGATTTCTGGAACTGGAAAGAGGCCAACCACCCGGACGTCAACGTCGGGCTCGAGTACGATCTCGTCGTACCGGCGGGCATCCAGACCATCGAAATCTACCAGTCGGCCGGCAACACCGAACTGACCGGAGTGTCGGGCAATGTCTCGATCGTCAACAACGCCGGCAACATCACGATGAATGGGGTCTATCTTGCAGGCGACAGCCGGATCGCACTGGTGTCCGGCAACCTGGATCTGTCGCTTGCCGCGCTGGACCCGGCCGCCTCGCTCATCGCGGAACTCACCGCGGGCAACGTCTCGCTCCGACTGCCCAAGAACACCGACGCGAGCCTCGGGGTCGAGGTCGCCGCGGGGACGATCAGCGGCAACATCGACTCGCTGCCGGTCACCAACAGCGCCGTCAACCACACCCTGGGAGCGGGTTCCGCCCTGATCTCGATCCGTGTGACCTCGGGCAACATTTCGGTCAAAGCCGACTAGAATTCGTTCACAAGACGGTTGCATCCCGACCCGGACGCGTGGTAAGATAACCCAAAATCCACAGCGGAGGGAATGTCATGTACAGGACACGCCGCAATAACAACGATAATCGAGAGCGTTTGTTGCAATGAGGTAACCGCCTTTTTGCGCAGACGCTCTTTTGTTTCCAGCGTCTGCGCCAGAGGGGTTTCCGGACTGATTGGAACCGCGCACGGCACAGATGCCGGGCGCGGTTTTTTTGTTGGGATCAGACAGATTGGACCGGTGCCGGGGCATAGCCCCGGAACGCCGGCAGGGAGGGTACTATGACAATCGAACAGACGACCGGGATGGATCTGCCGCAGCCCGGCCGGATGCAAACGCTACGGGAAGCGGCCGCGGACGGTACGCGGGTGATAATTCACGGCGCGGTACACGCGATCCGCGACATGGGAGGGTTCTCCTTTGTGCTGCTGCGGATTCCGGAGGGGATCGTGCAGTGCACCCTCGCCGGCGTGGTGCCGGAAGAGCTGGCGGAAGAGTGCTGTATCGAGGCGGACGGAACCGTCCACACGGAACTGCGCGCGCCGGGCGGACTGGAGATCGCGCTCGACGCCGTCCGGGTGCTCTCGCAGCCGGCCGCGCCGGTCCCGGTCCCGATCAACAAGTGGAAGACGGGGCTGTCGCTGGAGACCGAGTTGGTGCTGCGGCCGGTCACACTGCGGCACGCAAAAGCGCGTGCGATCTTCCGGCTCCAGGCGGAAATCGTGCGCGCCTTCCGGGATTTTCTGCAAAGCCAAAGTTTTGTCGAAGTCCACACCCCCAAAATCGTGGCGGCTTCCGCGGAGGGCGGGGCAAACGTGTTCCGACTGGATTATTTTGGGCGCAAAGCCTTTCTCGCGCAGAGTCCGCAATTTTACAAACAGACCATGGTGGGCGTCTACGAGCGGGTCTTCGAGGTCGGGCCGGTGTTCCGTGCGGAAAAACACAACACCGTGCGCCACCTCAACGAGTATGTCAGCCTCGACTTTGAGATGGGCTATCTGCGTGACTTCACCGACCTGTGCGAGATGGAGACCGCGATGCTGCGGTTTGTGTTCGACCGGCTGCGCGACGGGTGCGCGGACGATCTGAAAACCGTAGGCGTCAGTCTGCCGTCGATCGACCGGATCCCGATGGTCCGGTTTGACGAGGCCAAACGCGCGGCGTCCGAAGCATACGGCCGCAAGATTCGGGACCCGTTCGACCTCGATCCCGAGGAAGAGGTCCTGATCGGGCGGTATTATAAAGAGAAGACCGGCTCGGATTTTGTGTTTGTCACGCATTACCCGAGCAAGAAACGCCCCTTCTACGCGATGGACGACCCGGCCGACCCGCGGTACACCTTGAGTTTCGACCTGTTGTTCCGCGGGATGGAAATCACGACCGGCGGTCAACGCATCCACTCCTACGCGGAACAGGTGGAGAAAATGAAAGCCAAGCATCTCGACCCGGAGGATTTTGCCGGCTACCTGATGATCCACAAACACGGCATGCCCCCGCACGGCGGACTGGGGATCGGGCTCGAGCGGCTGTGCATGAAATTGTTTGATCTGCCCAACGTCCGGCTGGCCTCGCTGTTTCCGCGGGATCAGAGCCGATTGGAGCCGTGAGCCATAGGCGGCTCCGGCTCCCCGCCGACGATAGTACGCACGACGACCCTGCAAGGAGGATTTCAACGATGATCATCGACGAAGCCCGCATCGCCCGCCTCGAGGCGCTCGCCCACCTGGCGCTCGCGCCGGAGCAGCGCGTCCGGATGGCCCGCGATCTGGAGGCGATCCTCGGTCATATGGCCACCCTGTCGGCGCTCGACACCGAAGGGGTGCCCCCCTATGGTGCGGATACCCCGGAAGCCGCCGCGGGGCCGGAAGCCAACGTGCTCAGGGAAGATGCGGCTAAGCCCTCCCCCGGACCGGACACCATTTTGGCCAACGCGCCGGCAGCCAAAGAGGGGCAGTTTGCCGCCCCGAGGTCGTTCGAATGACCCGGGCAGTGCCCCCCGCGGCCGGGCTGGCCGCGCTGGATGCCACAACACTCGGCCGGATGCTCCGCGCGGGCGATGTGTCCGCTCCCGAGATACTGCAGGCGACGCTGGACCGGATCGGGGAAGTCGGCAGGATGACGCGCAGTCATGTGCATGTCGCCGAGGACGAAGCCCGAGCGGCCGCGAAAGGGGCGCAAGCGCGCATCGACGCCGCGCGTGCCGCGAGCGACATCGATGCGCTGCCCGCGATGATCGGGATCCCGGTTTCTCTCAAAGACAACCTGTGTGTCGCCGGATGGCCGACCACCTGCGGCTCCCGCCTCCTGGCGGGATTTCGACCGACCTATGACGCGACCGCCGTCCAACTCCTGCGAAAAGCGGGCGCGGTCCCCGTTGGCAAGACCAACCTCGACGAGTTCGCGATGGGCAGCACCACCGAAACCTCCTGCCATCCGGCCACCGCCAACCCGCACGACCTGTCCCGGTCGCCCGGGGGATCCTCCGGGGGCTCGGCGGCCGCAGTCGCGGCTTGTGAGGCGGTGGTCGCGCTCGGGTCGGACACCGGCGGCTCGGTCCGCCAGCCCGCCTCGTTCTGCGGGGTGGTGGGACTCAAACCGACCTACGGCGCGGTGTCGCGGTACGGATTAGTGGCTTTTGCTTCCTCGCTGGACCAGATCGGGCCGTTCGGGCGGACCGCCGCGGACTGCGCGGCCCTGTTTACGGCCATTGCGGGACATGACCCGCGCGACGCGACTTCGGTGCGTCCCGGCAGTGCGGGAGCCGCGGCGCTGGACTCGCTGGCCGGAACTTGGGGGACCCCTCCCGGCAGTGCCCGGGGACCGCGTCTTGCCGGTATGCCGGATATTGACGACGGCTTGCCCCTTCGCGGGTTGCGCGTCGGCATCCCGGACGAATATTTCTGCGAAGGGCTGGATCACGCGGTACGCGATCGTATTTAACAGGCCGCGGTGTTGCTTGAAACGCTGGGGGCGTCCTGTGAATGGTTCTCATTGCCGGTTCTCGCGTATGGGGTGCCGACCTACTACATCGTTGCCTGCGCGGAGGCCTCCTCCAACCTCTCCCGGTATGACGGCGTCAAGTATGGATTCCGGGCAGAGGGAGCACAGAACCTTTCCGATCTGTATGTGCGCACTCGCAGCGAAGGGTTCGGGCTGGAGGCCAAACGCCGGATTCTCCTGGGCAACTTTGTGCTGAGTGCAGGCTACTATGACGCGTACTACGACAAAGCCATGCGCGTACGCACCCTGGTCCGGC
>JAAYKS010000274.1 GCA_012522285.1 Clostridiaceae bacterium
AAGATTCCTCCCATTCTCACAATTACTGCAGCCTCCGGCCGTGGCGGGCTTCCGACGCCGGATTCTGGCACGGTCCCTGGACGCCGATGCGCCAGGCCGAATTCCTGGATGGATTCTATCGCGTCCTGATGGGCAATCCCGCCGTCACCGGTATCACATACTGGGATTTTTCGGACGCGAACGGCCATTTCTTCACGCACGCGGGGCTGCTCGACACACAAAACCAGCCAAAACCCGCCTATGAGGCGCTGCTCCGGCTCAAACGCGAGGCCGGCATCCCGGATTCGATCCTTCCCGGCAGGTAAAATAATAGTCCGGCGGCATCGCTCGATGCCGCCGGATTCGTTACCCCTTGTCATGACCTTCAGAACAGATCAATCCAGATAGTCTTTGAGCGCCTTGCTGCGGGAGGGGTGGCGGAGTTTCCGGAGCGCTTTGGCTTCGATCTGGCGAATGCGCTCCCGGGTCACATCAAACTCTTTGCCCACTTCCTCGAGGGTGCGCGGGCGGCCATCGTCCAGGCCGAAGCGCAGACGCAGCACTTTTTCCTCTCGGGTTGTGAGGGTATCCATCGCGTTGAGCAGTTGCTCGCGCAACAGCGTATAGGTCACCTGGTCGACCGGAGACAGCGCGTCGTCGTCGGGGATGAAGTCTCCGAGATGGCTGTCTTCCTCTTCTCCGATCGGTTTCTCCAGCGATACGGGTTCCTGTGAGATCTTCATGATCTCGCGAACCTTTTCCACTGCCATCCCCATGGTTTCCGCCAGTTCTTCGATCTCCGGCTCCCGGCCGAGTTCCTGGACCAGCTGACGCTGTATTCGGATCAGCTTGTTGATGGTCTCCACCATATGTACGGGAATCCGGATCGTGCGGGCCTGATCCGCGATGGCGCGGGTGATGGCCTGGCGAATCCACCAGGTGGCATAGGTGCTGAACTTGAACCCTTTGCTGTGGTCGAATTTGTCGACCGCCTTGATCAGCCCCAGGTTGCCTTCCTGGATCAGATCCAGAAACGACATGCCGCGGCCGACGTATTTTTTGGCGATGCTGACCACCAGCCGCAGGTTGGCCTCGATCAGGCGATTCTTCGAGTCGAGGTCTCCGTCGAGAATCCGCTGTCCGAGGATCTGCTCTTCTTCCGCGGTCAATAACGGGATTTTGCCGATTTCTTTCAGATACATCCGGACGGGGTCGTCGACACCCACGCCCTCGATGTTTTCAAAGTCCATGTCATCGTTTGAGGAAGAGTCTTCCTCCCCGGTCGGGTCGGGGATGATTTCGACGCCCGTTTCCTCGAGCTTGTCCAAAATTTTCTCGGTCTGGGCGAGATCCAGCTCGGCCGCCTCGATGATCGTCATGATCTGTTTGTATGAAATCTGATTGCTCGCAGTGCGGGCGATCGTCTGTAGTTCCGAAAAAACCGTTTCCCGTTTGTCTGCTGCCATACGTTTTCCTCCGTTGATTATTTTCGAGTCTATTTATACTATTCGCCGCCGCTGGCAAAACTCCTCTATTTTCATCAAAAATCCTCTAAATCCGTACATCCCTCCGTAAGGGAGGCGACAAAACACATCGGCTCTGTATAGCCTGCACAAAGGATCGCAGGCCCTTTTTCAAACCCTGTTTTCCGGGATTGTGCGAAGTGTTTTCATCCCCTATACTCTACGTTTATACGATCCATTCGGACTGGGTCTTTCTGACAGGAGTTTCACTGCATGCAACAAATGGACACGTCCCCCGGTGCGTTGACCCGCCTGGTCTGGCCGATCTTTGTCGAGAACATCCTCAGGACCCTGATGGGAAACGTCATCATCATGCTGCTTGGCCGCCTGTCGGACTCTGTGGTCGCATCGGTGGGCACTGCCAACCAGCTTTTTAATATGATTAACCTGATCTATTCGATGTTCGCCGCCGCAGCCGGTATCGTGTTGAACCAGCAACTCGGCGCCGGACGCAACAAGGACGCGTCCGACGTAATGGTGATCGCCACGGGGATCAGTCTGGTTTTCAGTGCTGTCTGCAGTGCGATCCTGTTTTTCTTTGCCCCCGTTCTCCTGCGCCTGATCGTCGAAGATCCCACACTGGTAGAGGACGGCGCGGCTTACCTCAGGATCATCGGAGGGCTGTCTTCCCTGCATGCCCTCAACTACCTCGCGATTGCGATCTGTCGCAGCTACGGATTTACGCGTTATCCGATGTACGTCTCTCTCGCAATGAACCTGATCCATCTGGGCGGTGCCTTTGTGGTGGTGCTGCGCCCGTTCGAAACCCCCTTCCA
>JAAYKS010000275.1 GCA_012522285.1 Clostridiaceae bacterium
CGGTCGGATCGGACGCGCACGCACCGGACGAGGTCGGGCTGTACCGAGAACGCATCCGGGACTATCTGCTGCATGTGGGATTTCTGCGGTCTTTTGTGTATATCGATCGGTCGCCTGTAGGGTTCCCTTTATAGGGCTTCCTCCCGGATCAGTCCGACGGCGACGATGTGTTCATGATCGTACAACACACAGGACTGGCCCGGGGCGGGCGCAAATACCGGCTGGTCAAAAACGACTTCGATTTCCCCGCCGTCCCCTTCGATGGTCGCCGCCGTACAGTCTGCGGGAGAGGCCACACTTCGTATTTTGGCCTGGAGCCGGCTGCCTGGCGGGATCTGCGGCCAGCCGGAATACACGACATCTTCGAGGCGTACCCTTTGCTGCATCGCCTCCTCGATCGAACCGACCACAATGGTGTTTGACTGCGTATTTTTAGATAAGACGTATAGCCGTTCGGTCGTCTTTACTTCAAACCCTTTTCGTTGTCCAACGGTGAATTGCCATGCGCCGCTGTGCTTCCCGATCTGCTTTCCGGAGACATCCAGAATCCAACCCGACGCGCCCTCTTTCCCGTTGTCACCAAAGGCATCGCGCCCCTGGAGATAGGTGCGGTAGTCCCCGTCCGGAATAAAACAGATGTCCTGGCTGTCCTTTCGGTCAGACACCGACTGGCCGGACGTTGTGACAAGACCCTTTCGGGCCGCCATTTCGCGCACGGCCGGTTTGTCCATATGGGCCAGCGGAAACAGGATCCGTGCCAACTGGGACTGGGACAACCGGTATAGAAAATAGGACTGGTCTTTCATACCTGAGCGAGAGCGCGACAGACAAAAACGACCGGTTGCCGGGTGGACACCGACCGCGACATAGTGACCTGTCGCAACCCGGTCCAACCCGAGCCGTTCCGCTTGTGCCAGCAAGGAATCGAATTTGAGCATCGGATTGCACATCACACAGGGATTGGGGGTTTTTCCCTGCAGATACGCTTCGGAAAACGGACGGGCGACCAGCGTTTCAAACCGGTCTCGGACGTCCAGCGTATGGTGAGGGACTCCCAGCTGGGAGGCGATTTGTGCGGCTTCTTCGGCGACTGCGAACCCGCGGTCGTCCACCACCAGCGTCGCACCCTCGACCGCAAGGCCGGCTTCCAGGAGCAGGGCCGCCGCACAAGTGCTGTCGACCCCGCCGCTCATGCCCACCAGCACGCGGGTTGGAGGGAAACTCGCAGGAGACATACTCAGATTTCGCTCGCCTTGACCAGGTTCTCCGCATATTCGTCCGCATCCTCGTCCAGGATGTCAAACATCTTGCGGGCCTCGTCGTCCATCAGCCCGTGTTGTTCGTAATACTCTTTGAGCGCGGCTTTGACCGCCTGCTCCGCCAGCAGCGAACAGTGCATTTTGATCGGCGGCAATCCGTCGAGCGCTTCCGCCACGGCGCGGTTGGTCAGCGCGAGCGCTTCTTGCACGGACTTGCCGATGACCATCTCGGTCGCCATGCTGCTGGTCGCGATGGCAGAACCGCAGC
>JAAYKS010000276.1 GCA_012522285.1 Clostridiaceae bacterium
ATCATGGATCTGTACACCGCGGCGTACCACGGCGAAGAGCCGGCCGTCCGCTAAGACCTCTCACAGGCCTCCCGGCTGCGGGATGACACCCCCCGTGACCATGGCAACCGGCCCGGAGCGCATCCCGCTCCGGGCCGGTTCGATTGTTCGGGGAAGAACAGATGGCCCATTTTGCGGCAAGTTCCCGTATAGTGAAACAGAACAAGAGCCTTTCGGAGGTGTCTATGTCGGCATTGGCTCCCGTCTTCACCCTGACTCCCAACCCCTCCCTCGACGAGACCTGGCAGGTGGAAGCCTTCCACGAAGACCGCATCAACCGTGTAGACGGGGTGCGCCTGGATCCCGGCGGGAAGGGAATCAATGTCTCCCGCCTGCTCCGGGTACTGGGGGTAGACGCGCCCGCGGCGGGGTTTGCGGGCGGAGAGAACGGTCGGGCGTTGCGAAAGCGACTTGTGGCGGAGGGCATTCCCGACGCCATGACCGACATCGCAGGGGAGACCCGCCGTAACCTGACTTTGCAGATCGGACACGAAGGCCGAACGGTTAAAATCAACCATCCCGGTCCGGAGATTCTGCCCGCGGAATGCCGTCGGATGGCCGACCGGCTGGAGGAAACACTCACGCCCGGGTCCCTTCTGGCGGTGTGCGGGAGTCTTCCGCCCGGGATGGGGCGCGATGAGATCACCGCTTTACTGGCCCGGCTGTCTGTGCGGGGCGTTCGGATTTGTGTGGATTGCGAGGCGCTCGATCGCGCGCGTCTCTGTGTGATCCGGCCGTTTATGGTCAAACTGAATCAACAGGAATTTGAGGCATTGGTCTCACCATCCGGCCCTCTTTCCGGCCGGGCAGACGTCTTGTCCACCGCGGCATCACTCGCCCGGGACACCGGCGCGATCGTGGTGGTTACGCGGGGAGGAGACGGTGCGGTCGCCGCGACCCCGGAGGAACGGCGGATGGCGCTAGCCGCTCCTCCGGTGGGTGTGTGCTCGACGGTCGGGGCGGGAGACGCCCTGCTGGGCGGCCTGCTGGCGGTCTATGCCGGCTGGCATCCGGATGGGGAGACGGGAGAGGACGATTTGCTGGCACGCGCGTTGCGAATCGGGGTGGCGTGCGGCGCGGCCAAGACCGCTTTGCCGGGGACCGACATGCCGATGCGGGAAGCAGTCCTCGCACGGTACCGGCAGACCGGGCATCCTGTCCCGGTGTAGGCACAGACAGCTTCCCGCGTGACGATGTTGAGGGGATGGGCGGTTAGAACGAAGTTCCAATGCAGGTCAGCCAGCCGCTTCGGATCCATCGCGCGGTGACCGGGGTTTCATCCAGCCCGATACAGGCCGCGCCCACGATCCGGGCACCGGTGCGTTCGAGCAAATCGCACATCGCCTGGAGCTGGGCGCCAGTCTCGATCCACTCGTCGACGACCAGTACGCGCCGGTTGTCCAGGCGCAGCGCGGCGGGGATCTCGAAGGTCTTTTCCTGTCCGGTGTAGTCCGTAAAGTACTCCGACGTCAGCAATTCGGGGGGGTATGGCAGGCGCCCGCCTTTGCGGATGCCCAGGAATCCCGCGCCCAGTCGACCCGCGAGGGCGGTACCGAGGATCCACCCGATGGCTTCCGGCGCGGCGACCAGGTCCACTCCGTCCCGATACGGGGCGGCCAGTGCCCGCACGATCCGGTCGAACAGGGCGGCATCCGAAAAGACCGGCAGCAGATCATATCGGCCGACGGTGTGGCGGGGCAGCATGGTGCGGATCTGTTCGACCAGTTCCGGGTGCTCCATGTAGATTCCTTCCCTTACGGATCGGACGGTTCAACCGGACGGCACGTCACCCGTCCAGCACCGTTTTCATGGCAATATCGGCCCAATCCCAGATGCGCTGGGGTTTGTACTTGACGGTGCTGATGTCCTTGAGAATGTACTCGAGCGGTGTCTTGTTGCGTGCGCAGGCGTCGCGGGTGCGGCGGAGGTCAGCACCGATCAGGCCGGTGTCGAACGTCTCCTGTGCGACCCAGGCCGGATTGGGCTTGTTGACCGCGACAAAATCCCCATGGATGTTTTCCGCGGCGATGTCGATGTTGCACCAGGGGCTGCAGGAGACCTTGCGTACATTGGGCAGTTTGCGCACCAGGTGCATGCGGTCGTGGAGCGGCTCGCAGCAGCCATAATAGACCCGTCCGAACCGGGCGCAGATCCGCTTGATGTACTGGAACTCCAGCCGGTCGTGGTCGGCGGCGCTGATGCTGCCGAACAACTGCGCGGTGGCGTCGGTCCAGCAGTTAAGGGCGGATACGTGTTCGCCGGGTTTATGGCGTGGGAACTCGTCTTCATAAGTATAGGAATATGAGCAGTGGGAGACGGTGAGGGTGTCGTCCAGGAGGTTTTTCTGCTCGGCCTGGTCGATCATGGCCTCAAACACCGTGACATATTTATCCATCGCTGCTTCCAGGAACTCCGGCCGCTCCGCGACCCCGACGAGGACTTCCTCCGGCGTGATCCACTCGACCAGGGTGTCCCAGAGGGTGCTGTACACATACATGCCGGTCATGCGGACGTCCAGGATGCCGCCCAGCGCTTCGCGCGCCATGGCTTCCCGCCGTTCATTGGCCGTCTTGTCTTCGGAGAGAGTGGGCACGATCAGCTTTTCGAGATCCTCTTCGGTCTCGATCTGCGGCTTGTAGTGGTGTCCGACGATCCAGTTGTTTTGGTCGGTGACTGCGGTATCCTCATTTTTTTCGATGCCGAAACCAGTGCTGTCGATCGCGCGCGGGACCTCGATGTAGGGCTCGACGACCATATCGCAGCGCAGATGATCCCAGCGGTAGAGGGTGCGGCGGAGGCCGCCCTCGATCCGGCGGAGGAAGGGGTCTTCGCACTGCGACTTCAAAAAGCCGTCGACATCCATTTCGTGCCAAGGGATTTCGTCGATGAGGACCATCGGGCGGACCGGACGGAGTGCGTTGAGGCGTTTCCACATGTCCCGCTTCTCTGCTTGGACTGAGAGCCCTGCGAGATCGGCCACGCGCGATGCGAGTTCCCGGATGATGCGGATGTCGTTTTGGTTCATACTGTGCCTCTTTCCCCGCGGATGCGGACCAGACGCTGGAAGGCGTCCCCTTTTTCCTCAAAGCTCTTGTATCGATTGTAACTGCTGGCGGTCGGCGACAATAGACAGACACCGCCCGCAGGGGTGTATTCGAAGCACAGGGCCACCGCGGTTTCCATGTCGTCCGCCCACAACACCCGCTGGGGTGCGGCCACCGTGCGGAGACGATCCCGGACCGCCGCTCCGGTGTCGGGCATACATATGACCGTGCGAACTTCCGATTGTGCGATCGCGTCCGCAAAGGGGAGGAGGTCGAGACCCCGGTCCATGCCACCGACGACGAGTGTGTCGACCCGGCCCAGCGCTTCTATGGCCAGCAGGGTCGCAATCGGCACGGTGGCGATAGCGTTGTCGACAAACCGGATGCTGCGGTAGGTGCCGACCGGCTCCATCCGGTGGGGCATGCCCGCATAGGTGTCCAACCCCTCGCGAATCGCCTGTTCCGACGCGCCCACTTCCCGGCAGACCGCGGCCGCGAGCAGCGCGTCGCATAGGTTGTGGCGTCCCGCGAGCCGCGGGTTGCGGGACGCCAGGTCGGACAATCCGGCGGCGTCCGCGCCTGCAAGAGATACCGGCAACCGCCGTCCAGGCGCCCATTTTTCGACCTGACCGCGCAGTTCGGCGTGATCCGCGTTGTAGACGCACAGCCCGTCTGCGCGCTGGTGGCGGAGGATGTTCATCTTGGCGGAGACATAGTGGTCATACGACGCGTAATGGTCCAGATGCTCGGGATACAGGTTGGTGAGCACTGCGATGTCCGGAGAGGCATGGGTGTATTCGAGCTGGTGGGATGATAGCTCCACCACCGCCACCGAATCGGGGCGCACCTCCCGGACCCGGTCCAGCACCGGCACCCCGATGTTTCCCATCAGGAGGGCATGCCGGCCGGCGGTCTCCAGGATGTGGTGGATCAGCGAAGTCGTTGTGGATTTGCCCTTGGTACCGGTGATCCCGATCGTCAGGCAGGTCGCGTGGCGCAAAAAGAGATCTGTCTGACAAGTGACTGTCATCCCCGCCGGCAGGTCGACTCCCAGCAGCGTGATGCCCGGGGACTTGATCAGGCAGTCATAGTCGGCCAGATGCCCGAGGTAATCCGGACCGCTGTGGATCGCGGTGCGGTCGTCCGGCCGGGGCAGTTCCACGGAATTGCGATCCGCGACCGCCAGCGGCAGATCCGGGAGGGCCTCCCGCAACAGCCGCCAGGTAGAACGGCCCTCTCGACCGAATCCCAGGAGGAGGATGCGTTTGCCTTTCAGCTCATTCAATATCGCTTGCAACATATTCCCTCATGCGGAGGACTGGCTCCATAAAGGCCTCCGGGATAGCATGCTCTTCGTTGAAACGCTCCATGATGCCCTCGATGTCGGAAGGCGGGAAGGCAGATTCGACCGGTTTGGCTCCGCGCAGTGCGCGCATCCGCTCCGCGTAGTGGCGCAGCAGCAAAGGCTGGGAGCGCCCCTCCAGAATGTTGTGCAGGATGGTCCACTCGACCGCGCACCGGACTTCTTCCGCTTCGCCTACGCACTCGAACGGTTTGATCGGGGTGAGTCCGGTCAAACCGTCAAAGTCGGAGATCCGCGTGGGATCGTCGAGCAAAGGCCCGATCAGTCGGTCCAGTTCTTCCGCCGGGAGAAAAGGGGCCAGAATCAGCCGCACGAACAAACACTTGGGGCATTGTCCGCACCAGCGGTTTTCCCGGCTGCCGGCGTTGCAGGAGCGGAACACCTCCCGGTAGGAGACGGGCGCGGCTGCGAACCGCCGGGCGATCTGGAGCTCGTTGAAGGGCCGCAACAGGCTGAAATAGTGGATGCCGCTCCCAAAGTTCCGACGCGCGTATTCCATAAAGGAGTGCTCGAACGCATAGGACTTGGAGTATTGGTGGTTCACATCCAGCCCTTCGAGATTGCCCTCGTTGGCACTTGCCTCGTTGGAAAGAACGATGCGGGCAAATCCGAACCGGAACGCAGTCAAATAGGCGGAAAACGCGACGATGGCGGAAAATGGGGTGTGTCCGTTGAGAAACCCCATACGGTTCAGCTCCAGCAGTCGGGGGTGGATCGTGCGCCGCACCGAGATCGTCTGTTCGGACGCATACCCGGCGACAGCCGCCGTGTTGAGCCCGGCCGGCGTGGGATTGATCAGGAAGGGAACGTTATTCTCCCTGTGCTCTGCCAGCAGCTCAAGGGTGACCACCGAGTCTTTGCCCCCGCCCACCGGGACGAGATTTCCGCCGGGAAGATACGGAGAGGCTGCGGAGGCGGCAAGGGCATCCGCATGTGCCGCGGCCGGGTTCGGCAGCTCGCACCGGAGCTCCATAAAGCCGTTCGGGTCGGGGGGGATCCCGTTGCGGTAAAAAAACTCGCCAAGACCGAGCCGGTAGAGGGTCTTCCACCAGAAGATATCGGTTTCGTCCAGCCAGCCGGCGTGAACGAGGACCGTCGGGGAGCAGGTGGCTTTCCAGTAACTCACCAGTTCCACCATGCCCAGCGAAAAGAGAATCCGGCGACCCAGCGGGCTGTCAAACATGTTGATGGAGGATCTGCCCGCCACCTTGTCTGGAAAGGTCAGAGTCGGCTCGAATACCGCGAGGCCGGGGATCTCAAACTGGTAGGTGACACAGGTCTCGGCGGCGTTGTCCGTGAGCGTCCAGCCGTGAAAATGAAACGCCGGCCAGCGTTCCCGCAATTCGATGTATTGATCATATCTCTGGTTTGGTTCTATCGGCATCGGTTTACTCCGCGCATGTAGTGTTGTCGATCATCCATTATAACCGAGGAACGCGCGGTGTAACCCGTGAGCGGCGTCCGGCCCGGACAACGGAACTGGGTTGAGAGGGGTTAGTTGCCGGATTCGGAATCCACCAACGCGAACAGGTCGGCCAGCACTGCGCGATCCCGCTCCGGGAGGGGCCCTTTGGCGATGTCTGCGAGGTTTTGCGCGAGATGGGCCGGATTGCCCGTCCCGACCAGCACACAGGAGATCCCCGGTTCCGCAAGGCAAAAGCGGTAAGCGACTTCCGTCAGGCTTCCATACCCGCCGCGCTCCAACAGCTCAGCGAGCGGACAGGTCCGGTCGAACCGGGCCGGGTCCGCCTGGCCGGACGCATACAACCGCTCCATATATCCTGCCAACTGCTCCGGGCTGACCAGCGCGCGCCGGACCGCGAACATGTCGAGGATGCCAATGCCTTTGTCCAGGGCATCCTGGAGCACTCGCTTGCGGGCGGACTGGTTCAGGAAGTTGAACCCCACCATCATCACATCCCAGCAGTCGTCCCGGACCGCCCGCTGCAGCATCCGGTGTCCCGGGTCGCTCGAAAAGGCTTCCGTGATACCGGTCAACCGGATTTTGCCTGCCCGTTTCCATTTCGCCATCGCGGGGGCAAGCTCCTGGCGGCAGTAGGCGTAATCCTCCGACGAAACTCCGTGCAGGTGATAGATGTCCACGTAGTCGGTGCCTAGCCGGGCAAGGCTCGCGTCGAGACTTTGTTCCATTTCCGCGGCATCCTTGAGACGGCCGTCGACTCGGATGCTCCCTTTGGTCGAGAGGATCACCTGATCCCGGGGCGAGCCTTTGATTGCCATCCCGACCATGTCTTCCGTCCGGTAGGCTTCCGCGGTGTCGACCAGGTTGATCCCCGCTGCCAGCGCACGTCTTACGATGTCGGCGCTCTCCTTGGCGCTTTTCCCGGCAGACTGTCCGATGCGCGAGTGTCCTCCGCAGCCGAGACCTGCCTCGGTGACGCGGATGTCGGTTTTACCCAGTTCACGTGTCTTCATGGTGTCCTCCTATTGTGCGACATTGTCGAGCAACATTGTCGTGCGACAGTGTCTTGCGGTGCGGCATGCTCAGAGCCCTTCCACGATCGCTCCGACGCCGTCGAGAATGTATTTTGGGGTGTAGGGGAATTCCCGGATCGCGTCGCGGGACGTAACCCCCGACAGCACCAGCACGGTGTCGAGCTCGGACTCGATCCCCGAGATGATGTCGGTGTCCATCCGATCCCCGATGATGGCCGCCTCTTCGCGCGCGAC
>JAAYKS010000277.1 GCA_012522285.1 Clostridiaceae bacterium
CACGACGTGCGATTCATCAACCGCCTGGACGCGGTCTTTTTCGACCTGGACGGCACGCTCATCGATTTTCACATCGCGGAGCACCGGAGCATCCTGGCGATTCTCTCCGCACATGGGGTCGATCCCAGTGAAGAAAATGCGCGCCGTTACGGCGAGATCAACAAGGAGCATTGGGATGCCTACGGCCGGGGTGAGATCTCCAAAGAAGTGCTTCTGACAAGGCGGTTTGAGGTCTTTTTTGCCGAAGCCGGACATCCGCTTGCCGGCGGTACCGATGAAGCCCGCGGGATCGATGCCGCATACCAGACACTGCTCGCGCGCAACACGGTGCTCCACGAAGGCGCTTTGGATCTGGTACGGTCTCTCCACGGGCGCGTACCGCTGCTCATCGCGACCAACGGCGTCTACCAGACCGCGCTCGCCAAGCTCGAGACCGCTGGGTTGTCGGCATTCTTCCCTTGGGTGGCGGCTTCCGAAACCATCGGCCAACAAAAGCCCGACCGCGCTTTCTTTTCCGCGGCGCTGGAACTGTGCGGTTGTTCCGATCCCGCGCGGGTGCTGATGGTCGGCGACTTGTGGGAGGCAGACATCGCGGGCGCGGCGTCTTCCGGCCTCAAGACCTGCTGGTTCAACCCGTCGGGCTCCCTCCGCCCCGCGGACGACGCGGCCGGACCGGAAGTACCCGACCTGGAAGTGCGGACGCTGGAGGAACTCCGGGTCCTGCTGGGCGTCTAGACAGCGCGAAAACGGCGGCCCGCAGGAGGCCGCCGTTGCTCTTTATCGCCAGACAAGATCAGTCCAGCGGCATGTCCACCAGCGCCTGCTCGATCTGTTCCCGCTGTTCTCCTGTGAGCGACAGGAACGGTTTCCGCGGATCGCCGGCCGCAAGGCCTTGTTTTTGTAGTACGAATTTGATCGCAGCGATCGGCCCGCCTCCTGAGATCGCGTTGATCAGACGGCTTCCGCGTTCGGCCAGTGTTCGCGCCTCTTCCGCACGACCCGCCAGCGAAGCCTCGTACACATGTTTCCAGAAGGATAAAAAAGCAGTTGAAGGTGCTCCCGATCGCTCGTGTCGATTTTCATCTTACCACGCGAACTCCGGGCGGACATCTCGAATCCGGACAAGTTCACACGCGTCAGGTGCGATATAATGGACAGGTGCCAAAATACACAACGACCACAGGAGGACTCCAACATGATCAATCGTATCGACGAATGCACCACCTTGCGCAACGGTGTGAAAATGCCGTGGTTTGGGCTGGGCGTCTGGCAGGTTCAGGACGAGGATACCCTTATCCAGGCCGTTCACGCCGCAGTGCGAGCCGGATACCGCTCTCTCGACACCGCCCGCGCCTATGTGAACGAAGATATGGTCGGGAAAGCGCTGGCGACCTCGCCGGTGCCGCGCGACCAGATCTTTCTCACCACCAAGCTCTGGAACGGCGACCAGGGATATGACAGCGGACTGCAAGAGTATGACCAGTCGTGCAGACTCCTCGTCACCGATGTTATCGACCTCTACCTGATCCGCTGGCCGGTCCAGGTGATTGACAAATATGTCGACTCCTGGAAAGCGCTGGTGCGCCTGTACGAGGAGAAGCGGGTTCGTGCGATCGGCGTGTGCAATTTCAAAAAGCATCACATCGAGCGTCTGGTCGCGGAGACCGGTGTGGCCCCGATGGTCAACCAGGTCGAATGCCACCCGCTGTTCCCGCAGAACGAGATGCTCGCTTACTGCCGGGAGAACGGAATCCAGATGGAAGCCTACTCCCCGCTGCTCAACGGGCGCCTGTCCACCATCGCGCCGGTCCTCGAGCCGATCGCGCGCAAGCACGGCAAGACCGCGGCCCAGGTCATCCTTCGCTGGCAGCTCGACCGCGAAGTGGTCGTGATCCCGAAATCCGTCCATGAGAACCGCATCATTGAGAACGGCAGCATCTTCGATTTCGCATTGGACGCCGACGACAAAGCCGCCATCGCAGCGCTTGAGAACGGCACCCATTTCCTCCCCGATCCGGACGAGATGTCGTTCCACGGCAAGCCCGGAACGATGCCGAAAAAAGACAAGAAATAGCCTCACTTTCCGCTGCCGTCCGTTCATAATAATGGAGGCGAACAATTGTTTGACAACGCTCGTTCCGGAGTGGTACGCTCTCAAACGAGTGACAAATCGATGGATCCGCCGCACGACGGAGGTGTCACCCGACACCTCCGTTTGCTCATGGCTGCAAGAGCCGGAAAGGAACCCTATGCAATACCGAAAACTGGGACGCACCGGAATGGATGTCTCCGTCGTGGGACTCGGGCTGGAGCATCTGGAGAAAGCCGATCAGGCTACCGTCCACGACGTACTGTCCCGTTTGATCGACGCCGGCGGAAATTACATCGACCTCTTCATGGGATCCCCCGACATCCGAGACCGTGTGGGTGCCGCGCTGCGCGGCCGCAGGGAGCGTCTCCTGATCCAGGGCCACATCGGTGCCGTCTGGCAGGACAACCAGTATGGGCGCTCCAGGGAACCTGCGCTTTGCCGGACGTTTGTCGACGACCTGCTCCGCCGCCTGGCCACCGACTATGTGGACGTTCTGATGATCCATTTTGTCGACGACGCGGACGAGTGGGACCGCCTGCTCGCACCGGGCGAAATCATGGACATCGCGCGGCAGTACCGGGACGCGGGTCATGCCCGCGCGATCGGACTCAGTTCGCACGTGCCTTCCGTCGCCAGACGCGCGGTCGAGACCGGACTGATCGATGTCCTGATGTTCCCGGTCAACCCGATCTTCGACTCGATCCGCGGGGACAGGAACATCGAGGCACTGTTCAACCCCGAGACGTTCGAAGCGCACGGTTTGGGGGCGGACCGGGAGCGGGCCGCGTTGTACGACGCGTGTGAACGCCACGGTACCGCGATCGTCTCGATGAAAACCTATGCCGCCGGCTGGCTTCTCGGTGGCAACAGCGACCTCCATCTCAAGATGACTCCCGCGCAGTGCATCCAGTACGCGCTGGATCGGCCCGGGGTCGCTGCTGCCCTCCCCGGCTGCCGGACGGTGGAAGAGATGGACGCCGCCCTGTCCTATGTCACCTCCACCCCGGAAGAGCGGGACTATGCGCAAGTGCTGGCGGATTCGCTGCTGTGGAACCAGACAAACCGCTGTATGTACTGCAACCACTGTCTCCCCTGCCCGGTCGGCATCGACATCGGCGAAATCACCCGGCTCATGGACCGGATGGAAGCCCCGGAGTCCGGCTTTGATCCCGCGGTTTTGCGCACTTCCTACGCGGCACTCCCCGCTTCCGCGGGAGACTGCATCGCCTGCGGCGTGTGCGAATCCCGTTGCCCCTTTGGAGTCGGCGTAAGCCGGAACATGGAGCGTGCGGCCGCGGTGGTCGGCAGATAGCTGACTGCCTCCCAAAGATTTCGCGATAAGAACAGCCCCGTCGCCTTGTATGGCGGCGGGGCTGTTTGTAGTGTGTCCGGTGAGCAAAGGTGCTACTTTGCCCCTCCCAGGTAACCGATGAAGTCGTTCTCGGGATCGAGGAATACAGTGGTGTCCTCCAGTTCGCTGAACGCCTGCATCCGGTTGATGAAGCGATAGAATTCGAGATCCGCGGAGATCGCGTCTTCGAAGATCCGGACCGCCTCTGCATCCGCTTCGGCTTTGATCGAGGCAGCGGTTTCGGTGGCAACCGCGATCGTCTCTTTGCGAATTCGGTCGGTTTCCGCCTTGCTCTGCTTGAGCTGCGAATCACCTTCCGCGATCAGCTTTTCGGACTCTTTCTGGATTTCCTGGACCATCTTCTGCTCGATCGACTCGATGTTCGCCTGCGGGAAGTTTTTACGGTAGATCCCGATGTCGATGATCCGGACGCCGAAGGTCTCGACCAGTACGGTATTGAGCGTATCCATATTGGCGGAAATCGCAGTAGTAACCCGTGTGGTGTCAAAGAACTCGTTGAACCGGAGAGTGTTTGCCGTCTGGATCACAGCCGGGTACACCCGGTCGTCCATCAGGCGGTTGCCGTTCGACAAGGTGCCCAGCGTCATGTCAAACAGCGCCGGATTGACCACCCGGTATTGCGCAAACATGCTCAGGTCGATCCGCCGGCTGTCAAACGTGTTGATCGTGGCGGTTTCCGAGGTGTACGTCATGGATTTTGCGTTGAAGGTCTTCACGTCGTCCATGAACGGTATGCAGAAATTGAGTCCCTTTTTGGTAAGTACATTGATGTCCAGCCCGCGCGACGCAAAGGTGGCACGGACACTTTCGGCCTCGTTGGCATCCACGACCACGCGGTCGATTTTGCCGAAGCGTTTGACCACGGCGGTCTCGTCTTCCCGTACGGAGTACGTGAAGAGGTTAAGCAGGATGATCGCCAGCAGAAATGCGCCCGCGGCGATCAGGAGTCCTTTGAATTCTTTACCCACCGGTGACACCCCCTTCCCCAACCGCAGTGCCGGCTTTGGCAGCGTCTTGCGTGTCATTGATGTTGTAGAACTTGTAGAATGAGCCGTCGCCCGTGGTGGCGATCACGATGCGGTTGTTCTCGAGGAACAAGCGCATGCTTTCGGTGTACATCTTCTCCATCACGAGTTCGGGATTGCGCTGGTATTCTGTCAGCAGCGCCTTGAACTGTGCGACCTCGGCTCGGGCGTCCGCGAGGATGCTGGCCTTGTAACCCTTGGATTCCTCCACCAGCTGGAACGCGTCGGCTTCGGCTTGCGGCACGACCGTGTTGGAGTACTTCTGTGCTTCCTCGATCCGGGAGTTGCGGTGCTGGTTTGCGCGCTCAATCTCACGGTAAGCAGTGTCGACCGCAGGAAGCAGCGAGGTGTTTTGCGTCTTGACCTCGATGATCCGGATGCCGGACTCATATGCGTTGAGCTTGCTCTGGATCTCGGGGCGGATGAGGCTGTCAATCGTCGCCTTGTCGGTCAACGCTTCGTCGAGTGTGACCGACTGCATGACATTGCGCAGCGCGTCTTCCAGGATCAGCCGGATCGCCCGCTCCGGGTCTTCCACCGAAAACAAGTAGTCGACCGGATTCTCGACCTGATACTCAACCGTCAGTTCGGTCAGAACCAGTGAGCTGTTGTTGCCGACCGCCTCGACAATCACGGTCTGCTCCTCTTCGACATCGGAATAGCTGCTATCCGAAACGGTGCGAAATCCGTACTCAATCTTGTAGCGCTGTTCCAGCGACACGGTGTGAGCGCTCTCGATCAAGGGAATCTTGAAATTGATGCCTGCTTGCTCTTCGACCCGAATGACATGTCCAAACCGGGTGATGACAATCGCCTGCCCGGAATCGACTTTGTAAATGCCGGTCAATCCGATGATGACCAGGACCACCACAAGGGCGATCGGCAGGAAGCGGCGCACCAGCGGCATGGCGCGGCGCACGGCTTCCTGTGCTTCGTTGTTTCTGTTATCCAATGGGAACCTCCCTTTTTAGCCTTCGGAGCGAACTTCGGTGTCCGCCATTTTTTCATAGAACTTCAGGATCGCGGAGTGATCACTTTGGCCTTCGCCGACCCGGTGCAGATGCTGCAGCATCTGCATGACCTCGGCGGTCAGCATCAGCGGGGTGCCGACGGCGGCCGCGGTGTCGAGCGCGTTGGCCAGGTCTTTGATGTGAAGGTCGATTTTAAACCCGGGCTTGAAATTACCCTCCAGCATCATTGGGGCCTTGGCGTTCATAACCGTGCTGCCGGCCAATCCGCCCTTGATCGCGTCAAACACCTTGCGGGGGTCCGTGCCGGCCATCTGGGCGAGCAGTAAGCCTTCGGACAGGGCCGCGATGTTGAGCGCAACGATGATCTGGTTGGTGAGTTTGCAGGTGTTGCCGCTCCCGATGGGTCCGACCAGCACCGCACTGGCTCCCAGGATGTCAAAGAGGGGTTTGGCCTCGTCGTAATCCGCCTGCTCGCCGCCGACCATAATCGCAAGGGTTCCGTCGATCGCCTTGGGTTCCCCGCCGCTGACCGGCGCGTCCACCATGCGGATGCCCTTTTTCACCAGTTCCTTCTGAATCTCCTGCGATGCCATCGGCGCGATCGAGCTCATGTCGACGATCAACGTGCCGGGACGAGCGCTTTGCGCAACCCCTCCGTCCCCCAGAACGACAGTTTTGACGTGGGGGGAGTTGGGGAGCATCGTCACGATGGTGTCACAGTTGTCCGTGATTTCGCGGATGGTGGCGCAGGGGATTGCCCCGGCCGCAGCCAATTCATCGACTGCCGCTTTGACGATATCGTACACATACAGCGCGTACCCCGCCTTGAGCAGATTTTTGGCCATGGGTTTACCCATGATGCCCAGTCCGATAAAACCGATTTTCTTTGCCATGTTTTCTTTCTCCTTCTTTCTCTATGTCTCAGCTTCCGTTGTCCTGATTCGGGTGGAGTCGGGCTCCCGCTCGATCGCATCGGATGAAAACGCGTGGGGGAACAACGCGTCGAACCGATATACCACATAGGTCCCGTCCGCGCGGCAGGCTGCCACCTGGAAGTCCGGATCGGCAAATTCGGACAGGAACTGCCGGCAGATCCCACAGGGCAGGCAGGGGGTCGAATCCCGGCTGACGACTGCCATCGCGGTAAACCGTTTTGCCCCCGCGCCGACCGCTTTGACCGCCGCGGCGCGTTCCGCGCAGATCGTGGCCCCGAACGACAGGTTCTCCACATTGCAACCGTCGAACACCTGGCCGTCCGCAGTCAGGATGGCCGCTCCCACCGGATACCGCGAATAGGGAGCGTATGCGGTCTCACGGGCGGCCAGCGCACGTGCAGCCAATGCGTCCAGCGATTCAGATTTTTGGTCGGCTTCTTTCATGCAATTCTCCAGCGGCAGGTCATACCAGTGTAATCGATTCCGGTTCCCGGTTCAAATCCGCGGTGCGCCTGACTCCGCCGGATCGACCATACGGCACTCGAGCGGGCCTCTGCGCCGGGCGGGAGTGGCCCACCGGACCGCATTCACCAGAATCCGCCGGACAGACGGGTGGGTCCGGTACGTCGGGAAGGCTTCATGGCCCGGTTGAAAATAGAAGACTCTGCCGTAACCGCGGTGGTAACAACACCCCGAACGGAACACCTCTCCCCCCTGGAACCACCCGATGAACACCAGTTCGTCGGGCTGCGGTACGTCGAACGGTTCGCAATACATCTCTTCTTCCGCGATTTCGAAGGACAGGGGGACTCCTTCCGCAATCGGGTGGGAAGGCATGCAGCACCAGACCCGCTCGCGGTCGTTGTCCCGCCAGTCCAGCGTGCAGGAGGTGCCCATCAGACGGGTGAACACCTTGGACATGTGACCGGAGTGCAGCACCAGAAGTCCCATCCCCCGGAGCACATGCCGCTGTACCCGGTCCACCACTTCGTCGCTCACCTGGTCGTGCGCGAGATGTCCCCACCAGACCAGCACATCGGTGTCCTCCAGCACGGCTTCGTTGAGCCCGTGCTCGGGCATGTCAAGTGTTGCGGTCCGCACGGAAATGTCCCCGGCATTGCCCAGCAATTCGGCGAGTGCCCCGTGGATACCGGCGGGATAGACCTGGCCGATTTTGGGATCCGTCCGTTCATGTACGTTCTCATTCCAGACTGTCACACGGATTGCCATCAAGTACCACCTTTCTGCCATGTCCGCCGCGGGCGGTTCAGCCGGCGGTCGTCGGACGGTCGGGATGTACCGCGGTGTGCATCAAGAGCACAAGCGGCTCGGTTTCTGACGTATTGGCAAAGGCCACCCCTGCGGCAGCCGCCTCGGCGGAAACGAAATACTCGTCCCGGGTCAATGCGCCGTAGCGGATGAGGGTCGGGGTCTCCACCGCGTGGACTCCTGCCTGTCCCCGTC
>JAAYKS010000278.1 GCA_012522285.1 Clostridiaceae bacterium
CTCGAAGGCCATCCTGGAACGTCTCGGTAGGGGTGGTGTTTTGGTCTCGATCGATAAAGATCCGGCCGCAGTCCGTCAGACCTCATCGGTACTGGAAGCGGTCGGCAGCGAGGCCTCCCACCACGTGCTGCAAATGGATTTTTCGCAGCTGGACGATGCATTGGACGCCTTTGAAATCGGTCACGCTGACGGGATTCTCGCGGATTTGGGGGTGTCTTCCCATCAACTGGACACCGCGGACCGCGGATTCGGATATTCGCAGGACGGACCGCTCGACATGCGGATGAATCCGGCCGCGTCACTCTCCGCGCGAGAGGTCGTCAACCGTTATACGGTCGGAGAACTTGCGCGCATTCTTCGCGAGTATGGCGAAGAAAGACACGCGGACCGGATCGCACGGGCCATCTGCCGGCGGCGGGAAATTCGACCGTTCGAGACGACCGCGGATCTGGCGGCTGCCGTCGCTTCCGCCATGCCGCCCCAAGCACGCCGCGAGGCACAGCATCCCGCTCGCAGAACATTTCAGGCAGTGCGGATCGAAGTCAACGGGGAATTGGACGCACTCCGCCAGTTGTTGGCGGCCGCCGCCGGCCGGCTGGCCGATCGGGGCAGGGTGTGCATCCTGTCCTTCCACTCCCTGGAGGACCGTCTGGTCAAGGAATCATTCCGCAGTTGGGAGAACCCTTGTACATGTCCACGGGATTTTCCGCATTGCGTCTGCGGTGCGGTCCCCCTGGGGAAAAACGTCTCAAAGAGGCCGGTCACAGCGGCACCGGACGAACTGGAAATCAATCCGCGCTCGCGCAGTGCCAAACTCCGGGCATTTGAACGCATCATATCCTGACACGGGCAGCGAAACGGGGGAGAGAAGACATCATGGCAAAAACACAGGGCAGTTTGGCACTGGACTCCGCGAGGGCAGCGACACCTTCTCCTAAGAAGACGCGTGTCCGTACCCGTCGGGTCGTTACGCCGCTGTTCCCGGAGGGAAACCCAAGGGCCGTATCCCATACGGCTGGAAGCGTGCGTCGCGGAGTCGCCCGCGGCCGAGGGCGCGCAGTGGTACTGACGGTCGTGTGTGTAGTTGTCTTTTTTGGGGTTTTTGGTACCCTATTGATAAATCAATCGCGCATCATGGAAGCCCAGTTTAAAACAACAGAGATGGAAATCCGGATTGCCCAGCTTAAGCAGGATCGGGCGATACTGGAAGAAGAAATCATGAAAGGCCTGGACCTCGGCCGGATCCGGCTGTCCGCCATCGATCGGTTGGGGATGCAGGAGGCGGGGAGGAACAAAATCATCTCGGTAGGCGCGGCCACTTCCGATCTGTTGATTCTGAATACCGACAACGGATCCGAAGTGCGCAGAGACGAATCAGTGCGTCTGGAGTCGATCCTGGGCAATCTCGAAGGATTTTTCAAGAGCCTTCGATAACCTGACGCGCTGGACAAGGCGGTATGCAATGTGAATCGTGAGGGCATGCAACAACAGCGGTACAACCGTGTTCGCCCGACAGAAGCCGAGTCGATCGGTTCTGGCGGGCGTTCCGACGTAAGGAGAAATCCGGTCCGGACATCGGCGCGCGGTCGCACCGGTGTGTTCGGCATGGTGCTGGTCGCCGGTGTGTTGGCTTCCTTTGCATTCTATTTGGGTTTTTCGGCCTTCCGGCTACAGGTTACGGATCACGATGAGTATGTCGAGAAAGCTGCCCAGCTGCATTTACGCACGGTGACAGACTACCCCCAGCGCGGGAGCCTGTACGACCGGAACGGCACGATGTTGGCTGTCAACACCTACTTCAGTACGGTTGGCGTCACCCCCCGCGATGTCCGCCCATGGAGTGAAGTGGGAGAAGCCAGCCCGGAAGAAACCGCGGAGTACGCTGCGGGCATCGCTGCGGCCCTGCAGATGGATCCGGCCGAGGTGCTGGAGATTCTGCTCAGAAAGACCGATGAGAACGGTGATCCCATCGAGTACGTACGGGTAAAGAAAGAAGCGACCAAGGCGGAAACCGAAGCTTTACA
The DNA here is from genome assembly GCA_012522285.1 of Clostridiaceae bacterium. Classification (GTDB taxonomy): domain Bacteria; phylum Bacillota; class Clostridia; order Saccharofermentanales; family UBA5734; genus JAAYKS01. Next base: position 2,025 of record JAAYKS010000278.1, read on the forward strand.
AGCCTATAAGAAAAAAACGGAACTGGGCGGCATCCGAATCGACGTGGAAGAGCGCCGGTATTACCCGCTTGGTCAGCTGGCGTCGCAGACCATCGGATTTACCAACCGGGGGGAAAATACGCTGGTCGGCATGTACGGAGTAGAGGCATTTTACAACGAACAGCTCTCTGGACAGCCCGGGTATCGATACAGCGAGACCGAAAACGTATTTGGGGGACAATTGCCGTTTTCGTTGTCGACCCGGCTACAGGCACAGGACGGATACAGCCTGCAGTTGACACTGGACACTGAAATTCAGCGAATTGTCGAGGAAGCGATTCAACGGTCTTCGGAGGCCAGCGGGTTGGTCGAAGGCGGTATAGGAATCGTCATGGATCCGTATACCGGCGAGATTCTCGCGATGGGACAATACCCTTCGTTCGATCCGAATGCGCCTGCTACCAGCCCGGGGCTGTTCGATTCTGCCGCTTGGGACCCGGCTCACAATGAAGATCAAATGGCCTATCTGCAGTCTGCCCTTTGGCGCAACCGGTCCATTTCGGACACGTTTGAAGCGGGCTCGACGTTCAAGAGCCTGACGACTTCCATGGCGTTCGATGAAGGTCTCGCACATGAACAGGAGCTGTTCAGCGACGAAGAGATCATCGTGGACGGCTGGTCGTTGCATTGCTGGTCCCATCCCTCCAACCACGGGATCGAGACGCTGGAAAAGGGGATGTGGAATTCTTGCAATCCGATCTTTGTTCAATTGTCTCAACGGATCGGCCTCACGCGCTTTTATCAGTACATTCACGCGTTCGGGTTTGGGGATTACACAGGTGTGGACCTGCCCGCGGAGGCAGCTGGCATCCTGCACGAATCGCCGACGGAAATCGACATGTATACCATGTCGTACGGCACTTCTGCTACTGTCACCCCTCTTCAGCTGTGCAATGCCTACAGCGCGCTGGCAAACGGCGGGAGACTGATGAAACCCACGGTCGTCAAAGCGCTGCTCGACGAGGACGGAAACACCATCCGCACAGTCCAGCCCCAGACCATCCGACAGGTGATTTCTGAAAAGACCGCATCCCGGGTCTCAAAGTTGCTGGAGGGGGTTGTGACGCACGGTACCGGCAGCACCGGCTATGTTGAAGGGTATCGATTTGCCGCCAAGACCGGAACGACCACACGCAAGTCGGACGACCGCAATGTCGCCTCCTATGTCGCAATCGCACCGGCGGATAACCCGCAAATCACGGTTGTTGTCGCTTTGTACGGATTGACACAAAGCCAGGCAACCTACGACACCGGGCGCGCTGCGGGTGCCATCATCTCACGTACATTGGAGTACCTGGGAGTGGAACGCGACTATACCGGAGACGATGTCTATCTGCTCAAACAGACAATCGAAATCCCGAATCTGGTTGGTATGACATATCTCGAGGCGCGCAGCGCGCTGGGTGCACTTCAGATCACCGGAGTTGCGGGCGGGGGCAAGGTGCTGGATTCGACCCTTATCCAGTCGCAAGTACCCGCAGTGGGCACACGTGTACACAAAAACGCTACGGTGGTCCTCTATGCCTCGGAGCAGATCCCCGACGATCCGGTTCCGATCCCTGACTTTGCGGGCATGGCGGTCGGTGAAGCGTCCCGTTATGCGTCCCAATGCGGTTTGAACATCTTGATCCAGGGGGACTGTCTGGGTCTGGTGGTGTCGCAGGAACCAGCGGCACCCGGTCCCGAAGCGACGGAAGAAACCGTGCGGCACCTTCCGCGCGGCAGTCAGGTGACATTGGTCTTCGAGCCGCCCGAAGAGGCCGCGGTGACACCCCCGGCCGAGGGAGGTGGATGATGGAACTGCGCCAGGTACTCCGCGGGATCGAATGGACCGGCGGCGTCGGCCTGACCGACACCGATATCGCCGGGGTGGTTTGCGATTCACGCAAGGTGCGCCGGGGATCCCTGTTTGTCTGTATCCGGGGATATACGACCGACGGGCATCGGTTTGCCGCCCAGGCAGCAGAACAAGGTGCGGCTGCGCTGGTGGTGGACCGGCCGGTCGATGGTGTCTTGATCCCGCAATGTGTTGTGCGTGACACCCGGGAGGCACTGGCGCTCGTGAGCCGGAATTTTTACGATGATCCCTGCGGTCGGATGTCGGTGATCGGCGTTACGGGAACGGCGGGCAAGACCAGCA
>JAAYKS010000279.1 GCA_012522285.1 Clostridiaceae bacterium
GGTTGCCTACAGTGCGGACCATTACGTGTTGGAAACGGCCTGGCCCCGCCCGATCGCGGGTCCCGGTGAAATCATCATCAAGGTGGAGGCCTGTGGCGTCTGCGCAGGAGATGTCAAAGCCAAGCACGGTGCGGAACGTTTCTGGAAAGATTTCATCATCGCTCCGGTGATCCCCGGGCATGAATTCGTAGGCTTCGTAGCGGAGTTGGGGGAAGGGGTGACCGGGTTCGCCATCGGCGACCGTGTGGTCTCCGAGCAGATTGTTCCGTGTGGGAAGTGCAGGTTTTGCACAACCGGCAAGTACTGGATGTGTGAAGTCCATGACATATACGGATTCAGAGACCGTGTGAACGGCGGGATGGCCGAATATATGCGTCTGCCGGCCAATGCCCGAACATTCAAGATCCCGCAGGAAATGCCCATCGAGAAGGCCATCCTTATCGAGCCCTTCGGATGCTCCAAGCACGCAGTGGACCGTGCGGACATTGGGCTGGAGGATATCGTTGTGATTTCCGGCTGCGGTACGCTGGGACTTGGGATGGTCGGCATCGCCCGGCTCAAGAATCCAAAGCTGCTGATCGCGCTCGACATGCAGGACAACCGCCTGGAAAAGGCGAGAGAGTTCGGAGCGGATCTTGCATGGAATCCCGGAAAAGTCGATGTGGTCGACGAGATCAAAAAGCGGACGGAAGGCTATGGATGCGACATCTACATCGAAGCGACCGGGCATTCGGCGAGCGTGGCGCAGGGGATGGCCATGATCCGAAAGCTTGGCAGGTTTGGCGAGTTCAGCGTATTCGGTGAGCCCACAACCCTGGACTGGTCGGTGATCGGTGACCAGAAAGAGCTGGATGTGCTGGGATCCCACTTGAGTCCGTACTGCTTTCCTGCAGTCATCGACTGGATCGACAAAGACAAGATCGGCACGGCCGGAGTCGCAAAACATGTTCTCCCCCTGGAAGACTGGGAAAAAGCTTTCCAGATGGCGGAAACCGGGGCCGACTGCGGATTCAAGGTGGTCTTGAAACCCTGACGAATCGTATGGCAGACGCGTTAGCTCACGGGCTTACCGTTTGTTTAGAGCGATCTTTCTGTGTTAGGAAAGCAAGAATCTCCCCTGTATTCCCAGCCGCCCGGCTGGCTCTTCGCGTGTGATTCGGACAACCCGGACGGCAGTATGCTCTTGTCCGCATATTCACCATTCCTTACGGACAATGGTGCTCCGGCAACTTTGGCACTATCTATTTGTCATGGCAAAAACATGGCCCGTACAGCAGAATAGGTAAAGCCAAAAACCATTTTGAGCGGTATAATAGGCAAGGCAGTAAAATCGATGAAGGACGATCCGGGCAAGGATCCGCCGACGGCCATATGGCTGGTCGGTAAACAAGAACAAAGCATGAAGGAGAATGAGAGCATGATCAAGAATGTCCTCGTCACTGGCGGTTCCGGCCGTCTGGGCAACTTTGTTTGCCCCTACCTGAAGAGCCAAGGCTACAATGTCGTATCCACCGACCAGGTGCCCGCCCCGAAAGAGA
>JAAYKS010000036.1 GCA_012522285.1 Clostridiaceae bacterium
CCTGCTCGACGAGTCGGTGTCCTGGGCGGAGCTGGAGCAGCTGGTGCTGGGCGTCGCCCGCCGGTGCGCGTTTGTCGAAGAGTACCGCGGCAAACAGGTCCCGCCTGGCAAAAAGTCAGTGATGTTCCGGTACTGGCTGGGATCCGACCAGGCCACCTTGACCGCGGAACAGATCGAAGCCGAGACCGCGCGTCTGATCAAGCGGATTGGAAAGACGCTGGGCGGAGAGATCCGCCAGGCGGAGCCGGCCAACGGATAACACCCGGACGCCGGGCGGTTGTCGGACGGTTTTGCTTACATACGAGAGCCTGCGCCCCTGACCTGCTCCCTGTCAACTTGACGGGGAGCAGGTCACAGTGGACGCAGGCTCTTTTTCTGACAAGGGAATGCTGAGAGGGGACGGTTAGGACCGGGAGGGGGACTCTTCTGGGGGGCCGGCCTGCGCGAAGAGAGGGGATTCGCCCGGGACGAAGCCGCTGTTTGCCGTGACATCGATTTCCATCTGTGCTCCATACAGGCGGGCGTAGGTCCCGCCCGCTCGGAGGAGTTCCTCGTGGGTGCCCTGCTCTTCGATCCCGTCATCGGTCAGCACGACCAGACGATCGGCGTTGCGGACGGTGGACAGCCGGTGGGCGATGATCAGGGTCGTGCGCCCTGTCGCGAGACGGGCCATCGAGGCCCGGATCTCCCGCTCGCTCTCCAGGTCGAGCGCGGAGGTCGCTTCGTCAAAGATCAGGATTGACGGGTTCTTGAGGAAGACCCGCGCGAGGCTGATGCGCTGTTTCTGCCCACCCGACAGCCGGACGCCCCGCTCTCCCACCTCGGTATCGTATCCGTGCGGGAGCTTCTCGATGAAAGCGTGCGCGCCGGATTGGCGGGCGGCCTCGACCAGTTCGGCGTCCGTTGCGCCGGGATTTCCGTACCGGATATTTTCCGCCACGGTCCCGGCGAACAAAAACACATCCTGCTGGACGATGCCGATCGCGCCGCGCAACGAGGCGAGCCGGACGTCCCGTACGTCGACCCCGTCGATGCGCACGCTGCCCGCTTCCACGTCGTAGAAGCGGGGGATCAGGGAGCATAGGGTGGTTTTGCCGGCGCCGGAGGGACCCACCAGCGCGACGGTTTCGCCCGCCCGGACCACCAGGTCGAGGTTGGCCAGCACAGGCCGCGCGGTTCCCTGGTACCGGAAGGTGACCTGGTCAAAGCGGATGTCCCCCCGCCGGATTTCGAGATCGCGGGCGTCGGGGCGGTCCCGGATGTCCGGCTCCTGCGACATCATGTCCTGGAACCGGAGGAACCCCGCCATGCCGTTCTGGTAGGTGAGGGAGGTGTAAACCAGCCGCATGATCGGGTCGGTCAGACTGCCGATGTACAGCAAAAAGGTGATCAGGTCGGGCAGGTCCAGGGTCTGCCGGGTGATCGCCAGTGCTCCGAATACCGTCACCGCCCCGGTGAGGAGGCGGACCAGCGCTTCGACGCCGGTCGCGTTGTAGGACTCGTTCCGGTAGATCGCGCGCCGGCTTTCGAAAAAGAGCCGGCCGGTCTCGCCGAACCGCTCCCGTTCGAG
>JAAYKS010000280.1 GCA_012522285.1 Clostridiaceae bacterium
GTCTGGCAGATCGCGCGACGGCATACGCCCATGCACACGCCAATGTACTCCAGGAGGACGCCCTCCGCCAGGTCTATGCCGACCTCCATTTCGACAATCTGATCTCGACTGCGGAGGGTCATCTCTTCCTGCTGGATTACGAGCTGCTTCAGATCGCCCCCCGTGATTATGTGCTGGATGTCTGGCAGCGCATGACGATCCACCCCTTCACGTATGCCAACGAGGAGGATCATGAGAAAACACACCCGCGGGACTATGCAAATCTATTGCCCTGGCTCAGAAAGTACGCACCGGAGCTGTTCGTACACCCGCAGGTGCGGGAACGGGTCGCGGTATATGGCCTGCTCTATGAGATGCGGATTCTCCAAAGCTATCCCAACGCGGATTGGCCGATCGAGCGGATGGAAGCCTATCTGGACGGAATGACGTGGTAGGTGGGGGATTCTTTGACTGCCGCTGATTTTTGCTGGACTCCAACGCTTTAGCTGGAATGCTGGAAATGATTCGACCTGCAAGTATGCGCAATGCCTATATATTTGACATTCGATTCTCCGAGTTATACCATCATGATAAAAGCTTTGTGGGGTACACCTTAAGAGGGGGTATGACAATGCTGCGGAGTCTTTTGGAATGGTTCACCAGGATCCCCCTGGAAGTCCAGTATCTGGTGCTTCCTCTGGCACTGATTGCGTTGTTGTGCTTTTTCCCGTTCCGCTGCAAGCTCTCCTGGCTGGTCACCGTGCTGATCGCCGCCGCCTATCTGTCGATTCTGCACCTGTCCGGGGTCTGGGAGATGGCAGCGGGGTATTACACCCGTTTCCTGTTGGATCTGTTGTTGGTGACCGCCGCGTTCTTTGCGTTTCGCAAGTTACGTGGAAAACCGTTCCTCCCGCGGCTTACACCTTTGCGGATTGCAGGCACAGCGGTATGTGCTATGCTGTGGATCTTTCTCCTGATATTGAGCGTCAACTGTCTACGGGCTTACCGATATGAGGAAGAGCCGATCCGGCTTCAGTTTCCGTTCCGCAACGGCACCTTCCTGATCAACGACGGTGGTGACGGTACAATCAGCTCGCTGGTGAACTACCACTACCAGGATGAACAGAACACCCGCCTGGGCTACAGCCGGGCTGAACGGTATGCCAACGACATTGTCGAGCTGGATGTGTGGGGATTTGAGGGACGTCATTTCGGGCGCGAGCGCAGACTGGAGGATTACCACATCTACGACGAGGTGGTTCACAGCCCGTGCGATGCAGTGCTCAGCACAGTCCACGAAGTATACCCGGATATTCAGCCCAACACAGCCGTCACAGACACCGGCACCGGGGTAGCGATCCGCACCGGGGACGTATATGTCATGCTGTGGCATTTGAAAAAGGGCAGCATCCTCGTCCGACCAGGCGACACCGTACATGCGGGAGATCCCCTGGGTCGCATCGGCAATTCGGGGATCACACAAACGCCGCACCTCCATATTCACGCCGCGCGCGTCCACTTCCTGTATGGAGTGGGCGTCCCTGTCGTATACGATGACAAGAATCCCGTCAAAAACCGTATTATGCGTGTATCAACAGACGGCAGCGGAGGATGAAAAAGGACGTCAGTAATCAACTGCCGAGAAATCGTTCCGCCAAACGATACACTGTGGTTCGGTCTGTCTCCCTTCCGTTGCGATCAGAACCAGTTTCCTGTAGGATCGGGTACCTGTAGAGCGAGCGTATCTTTTTCTTGGCTGACTCATGAACCCTCTCCTACACGTCCGTTTGTAACATCCTGAATCAAGAATCTGGGTATACCGCCCATCTTTCCTTGCAGGTAACTTTTCCGGATGTCTTTGTCGTACCGGATATCCTTGAAATCGCTGAAAGGAATCAGCGTTGTGTTTCCTTCTGGTTTCCGCTCGGTTATCCACATTTCATCCCGTCTGAGCAAGTCCTGATCCATCAATAACACGTCATGTGTGGTGAACAAAACCTGCGTGCGCCGATCCGGGCCACATTGATCCAGATACGATTCGAGCAGATGACGCGTCAATACGGAATGCAGACTGCAATCCAACTCGTCGATGACATACACCTTGTCAGCCTTGGGTTGCGCCAAGTCGATAAACAATGGCAAAAGGTCGATCAATCGTTGTGTACCGTCTGATTCCTCCCCTAGTTCAAACCGTTCCTCCCCTCCATCCCATTTCCGATGGTAAGCGACCAGTTTTTTTGCAGTGACATTGTTCCCCTTGCGCGACAAGATGTAACGGTTCCCACGTAACGTACCAAGGCGAACGGACTTACCGGATTGAATTTTCGTCACTGTCGCATTCCGCAGTTCATCTGTGAACAGTTCTGATCCGAATGGAACTTCCTCTCCCCCCAATCGAGAGATTCCCGTATCCAGCGCGTAGAGCACCTCATTCATGACTTCGTGCAGCGGTGAGCCTTCATCGATGAACTGCTCAAACGCCTGGAACCGGGTATCCGGTGCGATCATCTGCAATGTACGAGAAAACCAGTTGTAGACCGGCCGGAATAAATCCATGTTCTGCAGGACCGTATTGGTCAGAAACAACTGGTTGTCGCGTGTGCCCTGGTATGCGAATTTCAACAAGTCGTTGTCACGGAGTTCCGGCGCGAAATTCGGTTCCGCTCCTTGCCTGTCATA
>JAAYKS010000281.1 GCA_012522285.1 Clostridiaceae bacterium
CGGCCATACCGTCAAGGAATATGTGCGGAGAAGACGGCTGTCCAACGCGCTTGCGCGGGTCCGCCACTCCGATGAAGCGCTGGCCGACATCGCCCTCGCGTGGGGGTACGGGACCCAGCAGTCGTTCAACAAGGTGGTCAAAACCGCGACCGGTCTGACGCCGCTTTCCTACCGGCAGGACGGAACAGAATACTATTTTCCGCGCTACCGCGGGGGGCCCGGACGACAGGTCACGGTTTCCGACCGCTATTTCCCGTTGACCATCCGGTTGCGTTACGCCCGTCAGACGGCCGACGGAATCGAAGACCTGGCAGTGGGGGACTTTTTGCGCCGGTGTCCGGATTTTGACGGCCGGCTGTTCGGCCGCACACTCCCCTCTCAGGAACGGTCCGCCGGTGAACGCGGATTGCCGGGAGGTGCGGTCTACGAATTGCGCGCGGAGTTCCGCCCCGGGCTGCTCGCGGCGCTGCGCGGCGGGCCGTTCACCGGGTTCGCGGCGGCCCCGGCCGTCCGCAGGGTCTGCGCCGCGACGACCGCGCCTAACGAACCGGACGCGGTGCGTACCGCCTGGGACCACCTGTACAACGGGTGGCTGGCCACCAGCATGTTCGAGCCCGACGACGGACCGTTGCTGGAGGAGTACCATCTCGTGTCCGGCCGGGTGCGCCGGCTGACCCTTACGCTTCCGGTCAGGAGACGGACCGGATGTCACCGGATCCGGCTGAGCCGCCCCTCTCCCCCGGATTTTCTTGTCGCGACTCGTTCAGGTTCCCGGGCGGAAGAGGAAGCGGCCCGGGTGGTGCTGGATCCCGTGCTGCGGATTGCGCCCGGGCTTGCCGGCCCGACCGCCACTTTTTATATTTCCCGGTATGGTTCGTCCTGCACCTGCGGGGTGGCCTGCCCGCCGGACACCGGGGTGGCGCACAGCCTCATCCGGGCAGCGCCCGACCTCTCGCGGTTGTGCCTGCCCGATTGTCTCTGCGCGGTTCTCGAAGGGGAGCTGTGCGCCGACGCCTCGGTCTACCTCCCGGTGCTGGCGTCCTGGGCGGAAGACAACGGGTTTCACCCCTCGGACGAAACGCCGTTTGTGCTGTATCGCGCGGAGGGAGGCTTTGGACCGCGACAGGTCGCGGTGCAGGTGTATCTCCCGCTTCAAAACGATGATGGTAAAAACGGATAAGACGGGGATCCGGCCCCGGGAGTACAGTGGGGATAGAAAATTCGTGTCCCGCAACGGAGACACGGTCCCGAGCCTCCTTCCCGCGGCCTACGGGGCCGGCGGGAAGCGAACCCCGGCATCCGGGAACCACACACAGGAGGACACAGCCATGCGTAACGAAAACCCCATCCGCCGGGGCGATCCTGCCGTCCGGCCGGAAGACTACAGTCCCCGCACCCGGCCCGCGATCCTCGACTTTGCCGCTGCGGCCAGGGCAGGGATGCCGAGAGAAACCCTGGTCGAACAACCCGGAGAATGGTGCGCGATCGTCGACCGCACCGCGACCCGTATTGTCGGGATCGGGGTACAGATCACGTACGAAAGCCGCGGGTACGCGTACAACGGCACCGACCGGATGAACGACGCGCTCAATGACGCGCGGTTTACGATGAAACTCATCGAGGAGGGAGAGATCGACCTGCTGGGCGACCTGCTGGGCATCCCGCGGGCGGACCGGCGGTACACGTCCGCCCGCTACGACGTGCGGGGCGACGGGGACTACCGGGTCATCGCGGGGCTGGAAGTGACCGGCGATCTCGAACTGCCGGCGGAACTTCCGGAGCACACCGCCGAGCTTGTCGTCCCCGCAGGCCGGTTTGCGCGTCTGTCCATCAACGGGAAGGCCCGCCCCGACCGGTCAGGCTATGCGGAGCGGATGCACGCGGACGAGTATTTCGTGAACGGCTTCCGGCGCGATACCCCCTATGTCTACGACACCGCAGGGCTCCCGATGAACACCTATGACAACACCGGCGACATGCTGGAGAAATACGAGCCGGTCAAGGTGCCCGCCACTCCCGCGGAGCGGTACGACTCGCTCCGGTACCGGCCGGTGGTGCTGCCCCCGATGCGGATCGCCTGCGCGGTCTCGGAGCCCGGACGGGACGACGAGGTGATCGGCCGGTACTTTGAGGTGGAAAACGAAGTGTACAAGTGCCCGGCCGCGCGCTACTACATGCAGGACTACTACGGATTTCCGGTCGACACCGGGACGCCCGGGGAATACCGGAGCTGCTTCGGGACCCGGGTGAGTTCCTGGGAGGGGCTGCCCGCGGGGGTGGAACGCCGGGACCTCCCGGGCGGGCTGTACCTGCACATTTCGCAGATCGAGGTGAACGGGGACAATCCGTCGATTCCGTACGAGGTCGCGTTCGGACATCTCCGGGAGCTCTATCTCGACGCGCACCCGGAATATGCCTGGGACAGCACACGCAAGGTGATCGCCCGGTTCCGGCACGCCAACTGCGCTTCGGTGTTCGTCCCGCTGCGCAGGACCTGAGGGAGAGGGAGCGGATCGGATGGAACTGCAGACAGAACGGCTTCTCCTGCGATCCTTTACGTGCAAAGACGGGGACGTGCTGCGGAAAATCGCACAGGAGAAGAACGCCAATCCGGCAGCGAAATGGGAACTGCCCTGGCCTTCCGAGCGGGAGGGTCTGCAAGGTATGCTTGGCTGGGTTGTGGAACAGGAGACCTTTCTGGCGGTGTTTCCCGGCGGAGATGCCTCGGCGGCGGGATTTGTCACGCTAAACCCGGCCGGAAACGAAAGGGAGTGGAATCTCGGGTACTTCCTGTCCCCCCGCTGCCGGGGGCGTGGTTATGCACAAGAAGCCTGTACGGCATTGCTGCGGGTTGCGTTTGAGAAGCTCGGTGCGGATCGGATCGTAGCGGGAACCGTCCGGGAAAACCAGTCCTCCGTGCGATTGCTCGAA
>JAAYKS010000037.1 GCA_012522285.1 Clostridiaceae bacterium
GAGCACGCCGGCTGCATCGGGGGAGCCTGCCCCGCGGTCGTACACTACATCGAAAAATATCACCCGGAACTCGTCGATCAGATCGTCCCGGTCGTATCGCCGATGATCGCCCACGCCAGAATGCTTAAGGAGCGCCTCGGCGCGGGCTGGAGCGTGGTGTTTATCGGACCCTGCGCGGCTAAAAAACAAGAGGCTGCGCGCCCCGAATATGCGGATGCGGTCGATGCGGTCCTCACCTTTATGGAACTCGGAGAATGGCTGGAGGACGAGAGGATCGACGTGGCCACCTGCATCGAGAGCGACTTTGAGTCACCCGATCCGATGGCCGCCAACGCCGAGCTGGCCGACGCGCGGTTGTTCGCTTTGGCCGGCGGGATGCTCAAGACCGCGGCCATTCACAACGACGGGGTCCGTCCGGACGTGCTGCACACCAGCGGCGCGGAGTCGGTGATGGAGTTGCTCGACGTTCCTGCCTCGGGCTGGGCTTACCAAATTGTAGAACCGTTGTTTTGTGCCGAAGGGTGCATCAATGGTCCGGGCATTCCTCACGGCAAGAATCTGTTCGAACGAAAAAACGACCTGATCCGTTACGCACGGGAAAAGGCGCGCCTGACGATTTCTCCGTCTGCGCAGAGCACACCTGCCGCGGCGTCCGAAGCGGCCGCAGCGAAAACAGACGGAGTGGTTGCATACGAGCTGCCGGCCTCTCTCAAGGCTGCGTTTGCGCCTGCCGCCGGCATTCACATACCGGACATCCCGGAGTCCCGTATTCTCGAAGTGTTCGAGCAGACCGGCAAGTCCAGCCCCGACATGCAGCTCAACTGCGGGGCGTGCGGGTACAAAAGCTGCCGCGACAATGCGATCGCGGTCGTGCTCGGCATGGCCGAACCCGAAATGTGCATCCCCTACATGCGCCGTCTCGCGGAGCAGCGGACCGACCGGATTCTGGAAACCAGCCCCAACGGCATCATAATCCTCGACGAAGAATTGAAGATCGTCAACATCAACCCGGCCTTCCGGAAAATGTTCCAGTGCGGCAACGCGGTGCTGGGGCGGCAAGTGTCTTATCTGATGGACGCTTCTGGTTTCGAAACCCTGTCCGATGGCGGATCGGAACGGTTCGAGGCGGTCATCTCCCACTACGGAAAACGGTTTCACGAGGTGCTCTACACCCTGCGTGACGCCCGTCAATTCGTCGGGATCTTCATGGACATCTCCGATATCCCGCTCCAGCAGAAGACCACCGACATCGTGCGGATGCAGACGCTGCGGCAGGCACAAGAACTCCTCGACCACCAGATCCGCATGTCTCAGGAGATCGCGGGTATGCTCGGCAAGAGCACGGCCAAAGGGGAAGAAATGGTCCACAAACTCATGAGCCTCTACGGGGAGGACGAATCATGAGTATACAAGAGGACCGCTTTGTCGAAACCCATGTGGCACAGGTCTGTAAACGCGGGCAGTCGGTGTGCGGCGACCATCTCATCGTCCAACGCTCGCCGGAGGCGACCATCGTCGTGGTGGGGGACGGCATCGGATCGGGGATCTATGCAAATATCGCCGCGATCACCTGCGCGAACCGCCTTGCGGCCTTGTTGTCCGGCGGTACGTTGATCCAGGACGCCTGCGCGATGGTGGCGGACTCGATGCACCGGGCCAAAACCGAAGACGTCCCATACTGTGCGTTTACAGCGGCGCGGATCCTGAAAAACGGCCAATACACCGTTTTGTCTTATGACGCCCCTGCCCCCGTCCTGATCCGGGACGGGGCGGCCAGGGTCGCGGAACAACGGTTTTTTACACTGGGATATGAACTGGTCGCGGAAGCCTCCGGTGTCCTGCAGGAAGGGGAGTCGCTCGCACTGTTCTCCGACGGGGTTTCCCAGGCGGGTATCGGAATCACCCACGCCCTGGGGTGGGGATCGGACGGCGTCGCCGCGTTCCTGACGCGCAAGCTCTCTCAGCAGATGACGCCTGCCCGTCTTCCCGACGTCGTACTGGCGGAAACCGAGCGGTTGTCGGACGGGGTCCACCACGACGATGCGACTTTTGTGATATTGGGTTGCCGCCCGGCGCGCGTGGTCCACCTCATGACCGGCCCCCCCTCCACCCGGCAGTTTGACCGGCCGTTTGTCGAGGGTTTCCTCGCGGCGTCCGGAGTCCGGATCGTGTGTGGCTCGTCGACCACGGACATGGTGGCGCGTGTTTCGGGCCGCCCCGTCCGTACGCTGAACATCATGGCTTCCTCGATGGCCCATCCGCCGGAATACGAAATCGAGGGGATCGATCTGGTCACCGAAGGGGCGGCCACTCTCAACCAGGCGTACAACATCCTGGACGAGGACCCCGACCTGTATGACGAGGCCTCCGCGGTCACCCGGCTTTGCCGGATGCTACTGGAAGCCGACATTGTCCATTTCCTGGTCGGCGAGGCTCACAACCCCGGCCACGACACCATTACCTTCAAACAACTGGGAGTGCAGACCCGCAAGACCATCGTACCGATGCTGGCCGAAAAACTCCGCGACATGGGCAAACTCGTCACAGAAACCCATGTGTGAACCATCCGCTCCCGACCTGCCATACAGGCAGACGGAAATAAAGGAGGAAAAAGCCATGACCAAGACAGCCAACCGGAACGACAGGCAAGAAAAACCCGCCGCCCCGGACCCCGCTCCCGCGAAGAAAGACGCGGCAGCCGCGGCTGGAACCGCACCCGACACCAAAACCATGGTAGACACCCTGGTCGCGAATGCGGGCAAGGCCCTCGAGCGTTACATGCTGATGGACCAGGAAGCGGTCGACAAGGTCGTACACGCTATGGCGCTCGCCGGACTCGACGCGCACATGCGACTGGCCAAACTCGCCGTCGAAGAGACCGGACGTGGAGTGTTTGAAGACAAAATCATCAAAAACATGTTCGCGACCGAGTACATCTGGCACTCGATCAAGGACGAGAAAACGGTCGGGATTATCACCGAAAACGAGCTCGAAGGATACATCGAAGTCGCCGAACCGGTCGGCGTGATCGCGGGCGTCACCCCGGTCACGAACCCGACGTCGACCACGATGTTCAAAGCCCTGATCTGTGCGAAGTCGCGCAATCCGATCATCTTCGGATTCCATCCCTCCGCGCAGCAGTGCTCCCTCGAGTCGGCCCGCGTGCTATACGAGGCAGCGATCGCGGCGGGTGCGCCTGAGAACTGCATCCAGTGGATCGGTGTCCCTTCGGTCGAAGCGACCAATCTGCTCATGAACCATCCGGGCGTGTCCCTGATCCTGGCGACCGGCGGTTCGGGCATGGTCAAGGCGGCTTACTCCGCGGGCAAACCCGCCCTGGGCGTCGGCCCCGGCAACGTGCCCTGCTACATCGACAAGTCCGCGAACATCGAGCGGGCCTGCAACGACCTGATCCTGTCCAAGACCTTCGACAATGGCATGATCTGCGCTTCCGAACAGGCCGTCGTTGTCGACAAGGAGCAGCAGGCGCGCTTTGAGGAAATCATGGCTGCCAACGGCTGTGTGTTCCTCGATGCGGAGCAGATTGCCAAGGTGTCGGCTTATGTCATCAATCCCGCCAAGCAGGCGGTCAACCCGGAAGTGGTCGGCAAGCCCGCGGCCTGGATCGCATCACATGCCGGTGTCGAGGTGCCGGCGGAGACCAAAATCCTGATCGCACGACTTGAGGATGTCGGGGCGGACTATCCGCTGTCCCGCGAGAAACTTTCTCCGGTGCTCGCCTACTATGTGGTGGACGGGGAGCAGCAAGGGTTTGCCATGTGCCTCAAAATGCTCGAATTGGGCGGTCTTGGTCACTCGGCGGTCATCCACTCCAGCGACGAGACACGGATCAAGGCGTTTGGCGAAGCCATGAAGGTCGGTCGCGTCATCGCGAATTCCCCCTCATCCCAGGGGGCCATCGGCGACATCTACAACACCAACACCCCCTCGCTGACGCTCGGATGCGGCTCGTACGGACGCAATGCCACCACCTCCAACGTGTCCACGGTCAATCTGGTCAACAAAAAAAGGCTGGCCCACCGGAGGATCAACATGCAGTGGTTCAAAATACCCCCCAAGATCTACTTTGAAAACGATTCGATCCAGTACCTGGAAAACATGCCGGACATCACGCGTGCCTTCATCGTCACCGACCCGACCATGGTCAAGCTCGGCTACGTTTCGCGCATCCTGTACTACCTGCGCCGTCGCGCGGTGCCGGTCCATTCCGAGATTTATTCCGACGTGGAGCCCGATCCGGATGTCGAGACGATCATGCGCGGCGTCGATCGGATGAACCAGTTCCAGCCCGACGTGATCATCGCGCTCGGCGGCGGCAGCGCCATCGACGCGGCCAAGGGGATGTGGTTGTTCTACGAACACCCCGAAACCTCGTTCGACGGGCTGCGGCTCAAGTTTATGGACATCCGGAAACGCGCGTTCCAGTTCCCCAAACTCGGACAGCGGGCCAAGTTCGTGGCCATTCCGACCACTTCCGGCACCGGTTCGGAGGTCACCGCGTTTTCGGTCATCACCGACCGCAAGAACGGCAACATCAAGTACCCCCTCGCGGACTACGCGCTGCGCCCCGATGTCGCGATCATCGACCCGCAGTTTGTGTTGTCGCTCCCGAAATCCGCAGTCGCTGACACCGGTCTGGACGTGCTCACCCACGCGCTCGAAGCTTATGTTTCGGTCATGGCGTCCGACTACACCGACGGGTTGGCGCTTCAGGCCATCGACATGGTGTTTGAGTACCTGCCGCGCTCGTACGAAGAGGCGGATCCGCTGGCTCGTGAAAAGATGCACAACGCATCCTGTATCGCCGGTATGGCGTTCACCAACGCTTTCCTGGGCCTGAACCACTCGATGGCCCACAAGCTCGGCGGAGAGTACCACATCCCGCACGGTCGCGCGAACGCGGTACTGCTGCCGTATGTGATCGCCTACAACGCCTCCAAACCCACCAAGTTCGCGGCATTCCCCAAGTACGGGACCTTTGTCGCCGACCAGAAGTACGCCAAAGCGGCCCGGACCGTCGGGATCGGCGGTGCTGACACGAAAGAGAGCGTCACCAACCTGATCGCAGCCGTGCGCGCCCTTATGAAGCGCCTGGGGCTCCCGCTTTCCATCCGGGACTGCGGCGTGGACGAGACGGTGTTCTTTTCCAAGCTTGAGGCCTTGGCCGAAAGTGCCCATTCCGACCAGTGCACAGGTGCCAATCCCCGTTATCCGCTGATCCGTGAGATCATGGATCTGTACACC
>JAAYKS010000282.1 GCA_012522285.1 Clostridiaceae bacterium
GGACACGCTTTTCCGCGATGTCCATCTTGCCCATGATCTTGATGCGGGTGGTGACCGCGGAGTGCGGCGCGCGGGAAGAACGCATGCCCTCCTGCATTTCGCCGTCGACACGGAACCGGAACCGCAGGAATTTCTCGAAAGGTTCGATGTGAATATCACTCGCGCGGGAGCGCATCGCGTGCTGGATGATCGAGTTGATCAGGCGCACGACCGGAGCGTTGGCGATATCCGACAACTGGTTGGACTCGGCTTCCGAGAACTGATCGATATCGAAATCCTTTTTAAAATCCTCGACCGCCTTTTCCGCGCCTTCCTTGGAGTAGAAGCGGTCGATGGTGCTCTGGATCTCGTTCTTGAGCGCGAACACCGGCTTGACAGTCATGCCGGTAAAGATGCGGATGTCGTCGGTCGCCTGCAGGTTGAGCGGGTCGGCCATCGCAAGCGTGAGCTGGTTGCTCTCCATCGCGATCGGCACGCACTGATAACGGCGTGCCATCGCCTCGTTGATAAGCAGCGGTACCTGGGGGTCGATCTCGATCTTGGACAGGCTGACCAGCGGGATGCGCAGCTGGAACTCCAGCACCTCGAGCAGCTTCTGCTCTGTGAGCGCTCCCATCTCCACAAGCGTCTCCCCCAGCCGCTTGTTGGAAACACGCGATGCCGCCAGTGCTTCACTGAGAATCTCAGGTGTGATCAGCTCTGAATCCAGCAGCAGATCTCCCAGAGGTTTTCGTTCGTTGCCGTTGATGGGCATCCCGGTACCTTCACTCCCCACGTTATGTAAGACATATGTGTCGAACCATTATAGGCTTGCCATTATTACAAAATACACAACAAGGCGATAACGGTTGCGATACAGCTCTTCCGAATGCACTTAACACTCTGTGTAGCGTCTTTACATACTTTCGTTTTCATGCGGCTTTCAATTCGACTCTTCACCAAAAGAAACCTGCTCCGAAAGTTGTACTGGGTTGAGTGTACAACCCTGTGTGGATGGTTACAAGGTAATGAATCTGCATACATGGCACACAAATAGGCAAAACAGCGTGATTTTCTTGAAGAAGCACAAATTATCAAGGAAATTTGACGTTTTTTGTGAGAAAGCATAGTCTGGAACCAGAAATGACCCGGTGAGATAGCACACATGTATAGAAAATGAAAATTCACCGGGGCTTGTACAAACACAGGGCACAACCTGAGTGTCGAAAGGAGAACACACATGGCCGCATTGTCCACGATTGAAGGAATCGGTGAAGTCTACCAGAACACCCTTAAAGAGGCGGGAATCACTTCGGTCGAAAAACTGCTGGAAGCAGGGTCGACCAAAGCTGGACGCGCCAAACTGGCTGAAACCACCAACCTCTCCGACAAACTCCTGCTCAAGTGGATCAACCACGCCGACCTGATGCGCATCAAAGGGATCGGCGGCGAGTATTCCGAGCTGCTCGAAGCCGCGGGCGTCGACACGGTACCGGAACTCGCCGGCCGCCGGGCGGACAATCTCTACGCGAAAATGTGCGAGATCAACGACGCCAAAAAGCTGGTACGCAAACTTCCGACCCAGGAACAGGTCGCGGGCTGGGTGGAGCAGGCCAAAGCGCTGCCCCGCATCATCCACTACTGATAATTGCAATGAAATAGGAAGAACCGTGAACGGGGCGCTTTTGGCGTCCCGTTTTTCTCAGGAAAGCAAAGGAAGCAGGAGCGGGATCAGCAAGACGGTCAACAGCCCGGACAGTACGATCGCGAGGCTCGAGATCGCGCCGGTGAGTTCGGAAATCTCAATCGCGCGCGCGGTTCCGATCGCGTGGGAGGAAGCTCCGATCGCCAATCCGTGCGCCACCGGGTCGGTGATCCGGAACAGACGGGCGAGAGGGCGGGCGAGGACCGCTCCCTCAATGCCGGTAAACACGATCGATGCCGAGGTGATCGAGGGGATTCCCCCGATTCGGGTCGACATCTCGACCCCGATGGCGGTCGTGATCGACTTGGGCAGCAACGAGAGTAACAAGTCCTGCGGCAATGCCGTCGCAAGGGACAAAAGCACCACACTGGTCAGTGAAGCCGCCGTACCCGCCGCGATCCCTACGAGGATGGCGGTTTTGTTCCGGACGAGCAGGTCGAATTGCCGGTTGAGCGGGACCGCGAGCGCGACCGTCGCCGGACCGAGCAACGCGGAGATCCAGGAAGCCCCTTCGAAATACCGTTCGTATCCGATGCCGGTCAGTCCGAGCACCAGGATGACCAGCACGGTCGAGATCACCAGCGGATGAAACAGCGCGATCCGAATCTTGCGCTGGACGGCCATCCCGACTGCATAGGCACCCAGCGTCAGTACCACGGCGAAAAAGGCGGAAGTATAGAACACACTCATGACTCGTCTTCCCCCACTTCTTCGCCCACCGACGGCGGAGTGGCCGGGACCGGAGCTCTGCGCCGTTCGTGCCGGATAACCCCCTGGGCGGCAAGTCCGGTGGCGGCAAATACCGCGACCGTCGAAACCAGCGTCACCGTCAAAAAGCCGGCGATATGAGAGGAGATCAGACCATAGCTCGCGAGGAGGCCCGCGGTAATCGGTAAAAACAGCACCGGCATGATCTTCACCAGAAAATCCGCTGCATCGCCGACGTGCCGCTCCCGCAACACGCGGGTACGCAGCAGGATCAACAAGAGCAGCAGCCCGATCACGCTGCCCGGGATGGGCAGACGAGTGAGCCGGGATACCAGGTCTCCCACATAATAGAGGGCACAGAGCACGCCGAACTGCAATACTTGTTTCATCGATCGAATTCTACAGGAGGTTCCCGCTATTGTCGAATGGGAGATACGCCGGTTCCCCGAGGATCTCGACCGCCGGGTTGGCGCGCGCCTCGTCCAACAACGCTTCGGAGATCAAGAGGCGCTCGACGTGCAGGGTATCCGCGATCCGGACGATTCTCGGACGCGCCCGGTCGGCCCCGACCGCACAGCGAAGCGCGCATTGGATGGCCTCCCGGTCGTTAGGCAGGATGAGCGGAATCTTGGCAAAATCCAGCACCGTGCAGGTGATCGCGTTGGGATAGGTTTCCTCCATGTCGATCTTGTCGAACAAACGGCGCGTAGAGGTATCTGCCATTCCCATCCCCAGCGCCGCCCCGCCGGTCTCCGGGGTGAGGTCGAGCACAGTCACGCGATTGGCGGAAATTCCGCCCGATGCGAAGGGGGTCATAAAGGTCCCCGTGATGTTGGGGTCCATCCCGTCTCCCGAGATGTTTTTGCCAATCCGGTCGACCACCAGTACATCCAGCGGGTCGAAGAGGATGCGGGGCATGCGGGTGTTGGCTTCTTCGAGCAATGCGGGTTCCTCCGCGAGGATCCGGTCCGCAGGCAGGGCTTCGATCCGGCAGGTTTCGTCATAGGCATTTTCCAGCAGCGCAATCCCGAACAGCACCGGAGCGTTGTCGAGGATCACCCGGGCATAGGCGGGCAGCCGTTCCGCGAGTGCAC
>JAAYKS010000283.1 GCA_012522285.1 Clostridiaceae bacterium
CATCACGCCCATCTCGACAAGCCCGGGCACCACAGTCCCTTCGGGCAGCAGATAATTCTTTGCGCGGTTGTGCGCCGTCTCCTGGCGGGGTGCCTGGCGCACGGGCGTACGGGAGGAGAGTACCCGTCCCTTCGCGGAGATCCGCACGGCGTATTCATTCCGGACGTCCCAGGCGTTCAGCTGGCGAAACTCCGCCTCTAATAGACCTGTGAGAACCGTTGTGAGCGATCCGGTTTCCATCGGAAGGTTTTCGTGAAACACCTGGGTCGTGGTGAACCGCTCTACTTGATATCCGGCCGGGAGCCGGTTGACCACGACGCGGCGGTACAAGCCCTCCTTCTCGCGCGGCGCAGACAACACCACTTTATAGACGTCGCCGTTGACGGCGGCTTCGACGGCTTTTCGGATTTCATCCATGTGGGGTCCCCCGGTTTTCTTGCGCTCGGCCATGCCGTGCTATTTGATGTCCCTGCGGCAGAAAGAGTCCAGTCCGACAAACCCCATGCAGAACACCAGAACCGCGAGGTAGACCAGCGAGAATCCCACCGAAGGCGCACCTTCCACCCCGCCCGAACCAAATACAATACCGATCGCCTGTTGACTGGTGTCGTACGGGAACATCCGCGCCGCAAGTCCCATGTTGGAAAACGGGATAAACCGAACCCACTCGTGCCCCCGGTAGAGAGTCAGGAACGCCCGGATGACGCTGCTGGAGAAGTAGACCGCGATGGACAGTCCGACCGACACAGCGGTATTGCGGGTCAGAATCGACAGCATAAACGCCAGACACATGTAGACCGCGACATCCAGAAACTGCACCCACAACCGTGTGAACTGGTACAGATGGAACCCCATCTCCCCCGCGGTGCCGCTGTGTGCGTAGACATAAGGCTGTCCCGCGCCAAATCCGAAAAAGATCCCGTGGTCCAGCATCGCAATCCCGTACAGCAGCAAGGTCATCAAAAGCCCGGCCGACAGCAGGGACACCAGTTTGGCGGTATAGATCTTCCACCGGCGAGCCGGGGAGATGATCAAAGACTTGATCGACCCGGTCGAGATTTCGTTGGAAATGGAGGATCCGGCCAGGATGGTCATCAGCAGGACGACCATGAACAAGCCCACACCCGTCATGGCGGAGATTGCGGTGTCTGCAGGACTGGATTCGTATCGGGAGGTCGACATGCCGTTCTCCAGCTTGTAGACCAGCACGGCCAGTTCGTTCTCCACTTCACTCCGCCGTTCCGGCGTCATCGGCAGAGCGGCGGCATACCCGGTATAATCCAGATTGTCCACAAGGGACCTCCGGTAGTTTTGCACCTGCATGATCGATTCTCGGATGCCCTTGTACGTCCGGCCTTCGGCGTCCTTGCCCTCCGGATCGAGCCGCAGCCACATGTCATTGGTTTCGATCTGCCGCTGCCGTTCCGCCTCGTCCAGGGTCTCGTCCGCCCGGATTCTGTCGTTGAGGAGCGCGATGTAGGCCGCAAAATCGTGACCCGAGAGGATTGGTTCGTAACGGGGCAGCAGCGCTTCGATTTCTTCGAGCCGATCCTGCTGCTCCGCGGTGCGCATCGCTTCGGGAATCTCCCGCAGCAGCGTCAGCTCTGCCGTCCGCTCCCGCCGTTCCCGGAGCAGGTCCGATAGATAATTCGACCCGGACATCAGGTTGATCTCATACGCCAGCGCGGACTCGTACATATCGATCTCGTCCGCCAGGTAGGCCATTTCCGCCCGGATCGCGGCCTCCTCCGCTTCGTTTGCCCCGTCCAGTTCGATCTCCAGTTCGCCGTACCGGGTTTCCATCACGCCCAGATACTCCCGCATGGAGTCCATGGCCCAGTTTTTCTCGTCCGCAATTTCCGGGCGATCGGTGTTGTCCCGCAGCGTCGCGCGCATGATGGCGCACAGTCCCGTCACCGCGACGACCATCAGGCTGGCGATCACGAGGATGCTGGTTTTTTTGGAGATCTTGATCCATTCGTTCAGGGTGAGGTTCCAGATCTTACGCAATGGGAGCACCCCCTCCGGTCATTTGGATGAAGGCCTCTTCCAGGGTGGACTCCAGCCGTTGAACGCCATACACCGGCAGCTGGGATGCCACCATC
>JAAYKS010000284.1 GCA_012522285.1 Clostridiaceae bacterium
CGGAGTTCCAGCATCGCGGTGTAGTTGGGCAGCACATAGAGCGCTTTGTCCGGAGGGCAGGCAGCGAGCGCTTCCGCGAGCATCCGGCCCGCGTCCCCGTCCGCGCGAAGGGTGGCGGACGGGCGGCCCGCATATCGGAGCCGCAGCGCCATGTCCCACACCCGTCGTCCGGATACGAACAACGGGCCCGGAAGCTCCCGGTCTTCGAACCGGGCGTCCCAGATCCAGGAGGTGTCACATCCGTCCGCGTCCGCGGAGTTGAGCAGCATAAAGAGCGCGCCCGCGTCCGGGGCCGCGCACACGTGGTCAAGCGCCCGGTCCATGCCGACCGGGTTTTTCACAAGAATCATCCAGACGGTCCGCCCTTCCAGCTCCATCCGCTCCATGCGGCCAAAGGCGGGTGTCACCTCTCCCAGCAGCGCGCAGGCCCGCTCGAACGGGATGCCGACGGCCGTCACCGCGGCCAGTGCGCCGGCGGCGTTGTACAGGTTGTGCACCCCCGGGATGGACAACGGGGTCGCGACCACACGGTCGGGACCTCCGGCAGGGTCGGCAAAGGCAAACACCGCCGGCTGTTCGGCACCGGGATCGGGGACACGGAAGACGACCTCCGGACGGGGCCGTGCGCGTCCGCAGACGGGACACACATAATCCCCCAGATGGGCGTACGCGACCGAGTGGTACCGGTAGCGCGTCTGGCAGTCCGGGCAGTGCGCGGCCTCGCCCGGGAGTTCCCCGTCGCCACCTCCCGGCTGCATGTCGGCGGGGTCCATGCCGGTCCGGATCAGCCGGACGCGGGGGTTCGACCGATGGGGATCCCCGAGGCTTTCACAGAGCGGGTCATCCGCACACAGCACCACGGTGCTGATTCCGTTGCCCACCCGCGACCGGACGGCGTCCGCAAGGCCGCGGGCGATCAGGGCGCGCATCGCGTCCCGCTCGCCGTATCGGTCGAGCTGGTCGCGGAAAATATTGGTGACAATGCAGACTTCCGGTGCGAGATCTGCCGCGGCCGCGGCAAACGCGGCCTCGTCGACTTCCAGCACCGCAAACAGATCTGTCCCTCCTGCCGGCGCCTTGCGGCTTGCACCCGGTCCGGTCAGCAGCGCGGTCGCAAGCCCGGAGTTCATGTTGGCCCCTGCGGGATTGTCCACGACCGTGTGTCCGTACCGGCGCAGGATGCCGGTCATCATGCGCGCGGTGGTGGTTTTGCCGTTGGTGCCGGTGACCATCAGAATCCGGTGTCGCCGGGCCAGACGGGAAAGCAGCGAAGGGTCGAGCGAGAGCGCGATCCGTCCGGGCAGCGTGGTGGCGGACCGCCCCGCGGCGCGCAACACCGCGTACACGGCCTTGCCCGCCATAGTGGCCGCGCCGGCCCGCAGATCCCGCAGCCGGCCGCCCCGGCCGGACTCCTGTCCCCTCGCACGTTCGCTCATCCCGCCTCCGCCATCAGCCGGTGGAACCGGTCGAACAGGAAGGCGGAATCGCGGGGTCCCGGGCTCCCTTCCGGGTGGTACTGCACGGTAAACACCGGGCGGTCCGGATAGGCCAGGCCTTCGACCGTCCCGTCGTTGAGGTTCACATGGGTGATCACAGCGGTCCGGGGGTCTACGCTGGCGGCGTCCACCGCGTACCCGTGGTTCTGGGAAGTGATCGCGACCCGGCCGGTGGCAAGTTCGCGGACCGGGTGGTTGCACCCCCGGTGGCCGAACTTGAGTTTATAGGTGTCAGCACCGGACGCAAGGGCGACCAGCTGGTGCCCGAGACAGATCGCAAACAGCGGGACGCCGGAATCCATCAGAGTGCGGATGTGCGGCAGCGCGGGTGCGCAGTCTTTGGGGTCCCCGGGGCCGTTGGACAGCACCACCCCGTCGGGGTGCACCGCCAGAATGTCCGCGGCCGGGGTGTCCCAGGGGTAGACAGTCACGTCGCATCCGGACGCGTGGAGGCTCCGGAGGATCCCCCGCTTGTGCCCGAGGTCGATCAGTGCCACCCGGTAGCGTTGCCCGTCCGGCACATTGACCTCCGCAGGGTGAAACGACGATTCCCGACAACTCACGCGCGCCACCGGATGGGGGTTGGTGTGTGCGGCAAGCCGCGACAGCGCGTCGGCGCGGTCGAATCCTTCCGCGTCGGCGATCATCCCGTTCATAGTGCCGGACGCGCGTAGCCGCAAGATCAGCCCGCGTGTGTCCACGCCTGCCAGTCCGGGGATGTCGTTTTCCAGGAGATAGTGTTCGAGCGCGCCGGCCTTGCGCGCATCATTTTCCAGGAGGGTCAGGTCGCGGACGACCAGAGCCTCGGCCCAGGGTCGCCAGGACTCCGCCTGTTCGGGAAAGATGCCGTAGTTGCCCATGATCGGTGAGGCCATGACGATCCCCTGTCCCGCGTAAGACGCGTCGGTCAGCAGTTCGTGATATCCGGTGAGCCCGGTGTTGAAGACCATCTCGCACAGGGCGTCCCGGCCAGCGCCGAATCGCGCTCCTTCAAAAACGGTCCCGTCCTGTAGCAGTAAAACGGCTTTGCGCATGGGTCGTATCCTCCGTACAATCCGGCCAACGGCGGCTGTCCTGTATACGCCTTTGTATACGGAGACTCCAAATCGAAGCGATTCTAGCACGATCCGGACGCCCGCACAAGGGAAGGCGCTCCGGCGCGTCTGTGCGGGAGCGCGACGACCGCGTCCGGACACGGTCAGTGCGAAGGCCTTTCTGCGGACCCGTTCAGCACGTCCGCGATCCCGCCGAGATTTGAAAACACAAAGTCCGGACGGATCTCGCTTGTCGTCAGGTCCTCCGCGGTGGTTTCCCCGCTCAACACGAGCACCGAGAGGATACCGGCATTGGCACCCAGCGCGATGTCGGTGTACAGCCGGTCACCGACCATTGCGATTTCAGATCGCGCGATTCTGGTTCGTTTTTCCAGCGCCTCGATGATCGCGGCATTGGGTTTGCCGATCACGGTCGGGCGCTGCCCGGTGCAGGCTTCCACCATGGCGATCATGCCCCCGACGTCGGGCATCCATCCCCCCTCGATCGGACAGTTGAAGTCCGGATGGGTCGCAATGTAGGGCTTACCCGCCCGCACGAAATCGCAGAGTTTCCAGATTTTGTCGTAGGTCAAGGTGGTGTCGAAACCGAGCACCACGATTTCCGGATCCCGATCGTCCAGCACAAACCCGGCGGCGGTGAACTCCTCCTCCAGCGCAGGGGTGCCAACCACATAAAGCCGGGCTCCGGGATGACGGTCCGAAAGATAAATCGCGGTCGCCTCGCCAGAGGAGAATACCGCGTCATCCCCGATCTCCAAGCCCATTTTACGGATTTTCTCCGCGTAAATGCGCTTGTTTTTGGAGGAGTTGTTCGTCAAAAACAGGAACTCCCGTCCGGTCGCGCGAAAGGTCTCGATGCATTCGAGTGATCTCTCGAGCAAGCGGTCTCCGAGGTAGAAGGTGCCGTCCATGTCCAGCAGGAACAGCCGGACCGCGCGCAGGTCCGCTAGAGGGCGGGCATGTGTCATGGCAGCGCCTCCCAGTGACCTTTGACGATCGACTCCAGCAGGAGGAACGCCGTCACGTTGACCCGGCGCACCAGAATGGAGTTGTCTGCCAGGATGCCGGACAGCGTCGCATGGCTGTCGAGGTTGTTGCGGCGGGCCACCCCTCCATACGGGGACATCTCCGGGTTGCGGGAGTCTTTCATTTCCTCGAGGGTGTCAAACGCGTAGTTGTAGGACTCGATGTACACACAGGGGATGCCGGCGGCGTCAAAGGGGGAATAATCGGACACCGTGCGCGTGACCTCCCGGTAGATGTCCGCGACGCCGTCCCCGTTGAGGTCGGTCTCGATCGAAGACTGGTTCGTGAGCAGATCGTAGCTGGTCATGTCCAGGTCGTAAGCGATCGCGACGTCGGTCGCTTCGTACAGCTTGCGCCTTTTTTCATATACTTTGGCCGGGTTGCCGTTCTTGTCCAGCGAGAGGGAGTTGAGGCCGGCGCTCGCGTAGAGTTTGTCCCCGGCATAGATCGCCTCGATACAGTACATCGCATCGGTCTGCGCGACTTCCGCCGGGGTCATGCCGCTCACAAAGTGTATCGCGCCTGCCTGTCCGTCACAGCCCGCGCCGAAGGCCACCAGCACCACGTCGTATCCGTAGGTGTTTCCCGCCATTTCCCGCGCCAGGGTGAGCATCGCTCCGATTCCGGAAGCGTTGTCGTTGATCCCGTCGTAGCCCGCATCCCGGGCCGCGACACAGGCGTCATAGTCCGCGCCGGCCAGAGGTGGAATCGGATTGCCCTCCTCGTCGGTCCGCGGCTCGGAAAACCAGGTGTCGTAATGCGCCCCGATAATCACCTGGCGGTGGATCTGCCGGATCGCACCGGTGTCGGGGTGCTGGATGCGAAACCCCGTCCCGGGGATGCGCACGGACACGTTTTGAGAAGTCAGAACCGTACCGTCTTCCCGCGTCACCGTGAACCGCTCAACCGTTGGCTCGTAGTCCAGTTTTTCAAATGCTTCCCGGAGGATGTCTGCGGCTTTGCGTTCCTCGTCCGTATACGGTCCGCGACGCGGGGCATCCA
>JAAYKS010000285.1 GCA_012522285.1 Clostridiaceae bacterium
AGCGGATCACCTACCCGTTTGTGATCGCACTGGGCATCAAGGTGCTTGGTTCCTACCTGGCGGTGTCAGAAAAGCATGAGCACGCGCATCTCCATGCGGCACTGACTCATGAACATACACACGATCACCAGGATGGTCACCATACACATCCGCACGAACCCGAAGTCGACGGGGAGCATAGCCACGAACACACCCATCCGGCAATCGCTCATAGCCATCCCCATACGCCGGACATGCACCACAGACACAAGCACGAGTAAGGTCAGCCTGCAATTTTGGGTTTATACAGCCTGCTCCGTCCGGGACAGGATCTCTTGCTGAACATCCGCCCGCAGCCGGGTGAAGTACGCACTGTATCCGGCTACCCGGACCACCAGATCCTGGTACTCCTCCGGATGCTCCATAGCAGCGACCAGCGTGCCTGCGTCGACGACGTTGATCTGCAGTTCCTGTCCGCCCAGCTGCATAAAGGTGGTCACCAGATCGCGCATCCGCGCCAGTCCGTCCTCTGACCGCACACCGGTGGCGGACCATTTGATGTTGCAGGTATTCCCCGCGGTCCAGTGATCGTTGTTGTTCAAACTCGCCACTGATTTCATAAGGGCTGTCGGACCTGCCCGGTCCGCCCCCTGACACGCGCCGACTCCGTCCACCAGCGGCGCGCCGGTGTGACGTCCATCCGGGGTGGCCGCGGTCCATCGGCCTGCGTCGACATGGCAGTTGACGGGCCAGACGCCGCAGGTATACCGCCCGTTTCTGGAGTCCACATGCTGCCAGAAAAAATCCGCGTGCAGCGCGTTGACCTGGTTGTTCAGATCGTCGACCTCGGCGAGATCGTTGCCAAACCGGGGCGACTTGTTGGCAAGCAGCAACCGAACCGTCTCACTGCCCTCGAAGTCGTCCAGCAGCATCTGCCGAAGCGCTTCCCACGTCAGCACGCCTTTCTCACAGACCCATTTTTTTACCGCCATCAGGCTGTCCGTGACGTTGCTTTGCCCGAAAACCGCGACACCAGGCAAATTGTAACGCGTTCCCCCATAGACCATGTCTCGCCTGGCGGCAAGGCAATCGTCTAACAAAGAGGACATCAAGGGGCAATACCCATGCTGCTTTTGGATTTCGGCGGAAATGTGAGTGGCAAGAACATCGAGACCTGACAAGTATTCGATCTGGTCTTTGTAGGCAGCCCACAGATCCTCAAATGACTGGAACGTCTCGGGCGCCGGGGTCGTCGTCCCGAGTTGTTTTCCCGAGATCATGGAACGTCCTTCGTTGAGGGCAAGTTCCAGTGCCTTTGCGCAATTGATGTGCCCGCCGGCCGTCATGCCCTGCTGTTTTCCGGGAATACTGGCTTCCACACATCCGACCAGTCCGTAACCGACTGCATCTTCCGGATCCACCCCGTGCGAGGCCAGCGCTGGGATGATCACGTTGTCATTGAACAGGGCGGGCAATCCCAACCCGGTTGCGATGGTCTGATGCACCTGGTCCCAGAAGTCCTTGTCGATCCCCGGATGCCACCGGACCGACAGCGCGGGCTGGTTGAACCGCAGCGCGGCCGTCGCCTCGAGGCACATGCGGGAAAGCGCATTGCTCTGGTCGTTTCCGTATTTGTCTTGTCCGCCCAGCGTCAGGTTCTGGAATACCGTGTCTTTGACGCCGGTGTGGACGTTTTCCATAAACTTGACCCACAGATTCAGCAACAGTTCCCAAGCGTGCGCTTCGGAGATCACACCCTCCTCGAGATCCTTGCGAAAGTATGGATAGATGTACTGGTCAAACCGGCCGGCGGAAATGGACCAGCCGTATTGCTCTATATGCATGGCCATATGGACAAACCAGAAAGCCTGGATCGCTTCGGTGAAACTGCGCGCCGGTTCCGCGGGAACCCTGCGGCAGGTCGCGGCGATGCGCAACAGCTCGACTTTGCGTGCGGAGTCCGCTTCCCTCTCCGCCTCGTGTTCCGCCAAGTCGGCATATCTTTCAGCCCACTCGATGATGCCACGGGAGGAGA
>JAAYKS010000286.1 GCA_012522285.1 Clostridiaceae bacterium
GCCCGACACCGCGATGCAGTCCCTGCTTGACGAAGCGGAGCGGGATGCCAAATCCCTCAACCTCGGGATCTGGTCCGATTGATCCGCCTCTCCCCCTATAGAAAAACCGGCATCGCTGCCGGTTTTTTTATTGGGTTTCTGTCTGATGCCTCAAGCGGATGTCCTGTCCCGCAGGGCTTGGCGGATGGAATGGTACTCCCGGTTGTCGGGCGACATCCGGCAGAGCGAGTCCGCAAACGCGAGTGCGTCCGCAAGTTCGCGGGAAGCGACCTGCTCCTGAATCGTGTTCAACAGCGAGGATTCCAGCTGGCTGCGAATTTGAACGCGCAGCCGCGGCAAGGGCAAAAACTCCATATCGGAACACAGCTCGCCCTGATGGATACCGCAGACCTCCCGCAAGGCTGTCAGTCGGGCTTCCTGTTCCGATCCCGACATATCGCGCATCAAAGCCCGGAAACGGTCAAAATCACTGTCGATGCGGCTTTCATCCAGCCAGTAATACCCACCTGCGGATTGCAGCATGTCCGGGAAACCGGCCTTTTCCAAGCTGCTGCGGAGCACCGAGAGGGTGTTTTTCACCTGATGCGCCAACTGGTCCTCGCTTGCCTCCGGGAAAATCGCTTCGACCAGGCTGGCACGGGACTTCTTGAGCCCGCGGTGTAAAGCCAGGAAGAAAAAGAGGTCGCGCGCCTTGCGCGTGCGCCAACGGACCGGCCGTCCGCCCGACTCCGCCACCGGAGAGCCAAAACACCGCACCTGGAGAACGGCGGGAGCCGGCGGCACCGCGGAATCCGCGGGGACCGACAGCGCCCTGCCAGGCAAGCCCCCCAGGAGATTTCGCTCCTCACACAGCCGGAGAAATTCAGGAAACGTAGGACCGTGTTCATGCAGCCAGGCGGCCGCAAGCGGCAGTAGCTGTGCCGACACGCCACCGAGCAGCGTGATCGCATGTGCGTCATCGCCCGTCTGCGCCGCCAACGCGGCCAGCACCAGCGATGCTTCCAGCATCGGATACCCCGCACGCCCCCGCGCCGACCGACGCAACACCCCGCCCGCATACGCTTCCGCGTCCGCATTCAGTCCGTGAATCGCGGACAATGTGGCGAGACAAGCGTCGGCGATGTCAATCCCGACCGGGTCGTCTGGCGGTATACCGAGCCTTGCTTCATAGGCCAATCCCATGCCGCGATCCCAGTGTCCCTGCAGGCACAGGGTTTTGATGTACTCCAGATCGCACCGCAGCGCGTTGTGTGTGTCTCCCTCCGCGAGCGCGTCCTGTCGTCCGCGGGACAGCAGTTCCAGCGCTTCGTCGGGCTTTCCCGACAGTCTGCGGCTCAAACCGAGCCCGAACAGGTACAGCACACGGCCTTCCCGACGGGGGTCGGAACCGTCCAGATCGTCCCGGTGCAGCGCTTCCTCGAACAGTGCCTCTGCTTCTTCGAATCCGCCACAGCGAAAACGCTGCAGTAGCACCTCGGCCGACACCCCGTAGTCGCCATAGCGGGAGGACAACAGGGTGTGGACATTCCAGGCCTTTTCGGGACGCGCGTCTCGTGCCAGCCAGAGTGCCAGCGCACGCAGGAACCGCAAGGAGGTGGGATCCTGGACCCGCTCGTCGAGGGTTCGATACAGTTTTTCCCGCCAGGGGGCGTACCGCTCCATGGCCGGCCAGGCCGCGTCGGTCAGTGCTGCAATTTCGGTCACCAGATCTACACGGGCGGCGGGATGGACACTCGCGCGGTCAAACACCTCTGCGATATGGGCCGCCGCGTCCGAAAACCGGTGCGCGTGCCGGCAGGCTGCCGAAGCCAGCAACCCGGCCCAGATCTGTCCATCTTCGTCCTGTTCCTTATCCAGAAAACGGCTGGCGGCTTCCAGGTGCGTGAACACCGCGGGATCTCTGCGCACCAGCGCTTCTCCCGCGGCCAACAGCCGCAGTCCGGGTTGCCGGGACAACATGGAGTCGGTCAGCATGGAGCCGAAATACCGGAGCCGGTCGGCCCAGACCGAAGACAACAAGGCATAGCGAGAAGCATGTAAAATGCGGAATGCCTGTACTGGATCCCCGTTTTCCAGCGCCAGTGCCATGGCCTGACCATACCGGCCTGCCTCGGTCAGCGCGTCGAGTGCCGCCTCCCGTTGGGCCGAAGTCAGCGGATGCTTTTGTCGCAAGATGTCGGCGATCAGCGGGTGCAGGTCATAGGCGTCCTCTGATGTATAGAGAAAGACCCCTTTTGTCGTCAGTTCCCGCAGGGACTCCGCCGTCGGGATCCCATCCGGCCCGCCCCCCAGGATCCGCTCGCAAAGCGCGGACGTCGCGTGGGGAAAATGCGCGACTACAGACAGCAGCGTCCGCTCGTATGGGTTGGTCGAGGCCAGGATCCGGTCGGCCAGCACGCCGGACTCTTCCCGCAATGTCTCGGATCCAAAGCGTCGGAGACACGCCAGTCCAAACGGCCACCCCTCCAGCCGGTGCGCGCGCTCTACGGACAGCCGGTAGCCCAGATAGCGTTCGGCTTCCTCGCGGGAGAACCGCAGATCCGCGACACCCAATTCGATAAAGCGCCGTTCGAGCGGGAGTTCGGCCAGTTGCGGAACCGGTCGGTCCGCGGCCATCACGATGCGCAGCGCGCGTCCGGTATAGTGGGCCAGATGGTGTATAAACTGGCAGACCGCATCGCTTTTGATGACATGGACATCGTCCAAAACCAATGTGATGCGGCCGGTCGCAGCATCGATCAAGCTGAGAAACCGCCCCGCGGCCGCGTCCGGATGCAGGTCGTCCGGGGGCGCGGATACCAGATCTTGAAACGTCTGATCGGAACCCGGAAAACAAGGCTCAAACGCGGCGGCCAGGTAGGTGATGAATTGCCGGAACGCGTTGTCGGACTCGTCCAGACGGTACCACACCGCCACTTCGTCGCGCGCCATCCGGATCTGAGCCATGAGGATGGTTTTTCCGTACCCGACAGGAGCGGTCAGCAAAACGTTGCGGCGTCCACCGGAAGCCACGCGATCCACCAGACGTTTCCGGATGAGTACATCTTCCGGCAAGCCGGGTTTGCGCAGCTTTGCTCTGATCAGATCCACTGCCTCACCTCCGGTTCATCCCTCTGTCCTGTCTTCCATTATCCTTCACCGTACCTGCATTTGACAACAGCCGAACCCGGAGATGCACTTCATGAGGCGGCTTCGATTATAATGAAACAAAAAAGGAGACCTCCATGACCCACGCCGTTACGTTACGCCCCTCCCAAGGAGTCCGAACCCAGGTCCGCGCGCTGTGGGACGCCCTGGAAAATGCCGGTGTGCCGCTGGGATTTGACCGCACCCTGATCGAGCCGCACGTCACCCTGTCCGTTGTGGAGTCAGACGGCCCCGATCCCGCCGAGGCGCTCCTGCCACTAGAGGCTTGGTGCCGGCGTTTTGCGGCTTCGCTGCCGCGGATTCCTCTCCATCTGCCCTCACTCGGGTTGTTTACGGGAACGGATGAGCAAGGCGCGGTGCTCTATATTGCAGCCGCCTCGCGAGGTCCGCTGGGCGAAGCGTTCGAAGCGTTCCGTGCGGGTCTCCCGGATGGGATCCGGGTTTCCGGCTACATCTATTCCCCCGCATTGTGGCTCCCCCACATCACCTTGGCGCTGGGGCTCGATCCCGCGACACTCGATCGGGCGCTGTCGATTGCGACACGTCAATTCCGACCGGTCGCCTCCGATGCGGAAGACCTGGAGCTCTATGAACTCATGCCGGTAGAGCGGGTGCTGCGCATCGCGCTGGGCCCCTGCGACTGCGGGATCGACAAAAAAACCTGCGAACGGTGTGAGCGCATCCGTTATGAAACGGACGGCTGACTCGGTTTGCGTTTTCTGATTTCCCGATACAACGGCAAATAGATTTCGGTGTCCCGCACCGCGCAGCCGGTGATTTTGCCGGCGCGCATCAGTTCCGTACACTTGCCGCAAGCCAGACAGCATTTGGACCGGTCGAGCACATCCGCCGGATCCATGGTGTATCCCTTTTGGATCTGCATGCAGGCGTTGAGGATGTCCCGTGCAAAATCCGGATAGGCGAAAGCCTGGCGTCCAAATCCCGCCACGTCCGCCAGTCCGTGTTCGACGATGCCGGCGGCAAGATAAGGCGACAGGAACGACAGATAGCTAAAGCCCGTGCCGACAACGGTCATGTTCGGGACCGCCTTTTTGAGCTCGCCCGACAGGAACAGTGAACGTGCGATGCCCTGGAGCGGATGTTCCGGGGGCTCATACCCGCCGGTGTTGTACGGCCGGTTCACATGCGGGTTGTAATAGGGGGATCCCATGGTCATATTGATCAGGCGCACGCCCTGATCGTACAACTGCCCGCACAGCGCGAGCGGCTCCGCGAGATCGATGCCCAGACCGTCCTCTCCGGAACAGCCAAAGCCGCCGGGGAGTCCGTCGAACAGGTTGAGCCGGCTGG
The DNA here is from genome assembly GCA_012522285.1 of Clostridiaceae bacterium. Taxonomy (GTDB): domain Bacteria; phylum Bacillota; class Clostridia; order Saccharofermentanales; family UBA5734; genus JAAYKS01. Next base: position 4,459 of record JAAYKS010000286.1, read on the forward strand.
CGAGCAGCATCTCTCCGCGCAAAGCCTCGCGCACCTTGTCCACGGTCTCCCGCATGAACCGGGTCCGATTCTCAAAACTGCCGCCGTATCGCCCCGGCCGGTCGACGGCCGAAAAGAGTTCGCTGTTCAGATATCGGTGGCATCCTTTGATGTCGACGCCGTCAAATCCCGCCTCCCAGGCGAGCAATGCCGCGCGGACAAAAGCGTCCTGCAGCGCGTCGAGTTCCTCGTCCGCGATCGGCTCCAGTTCCGCCGGAATCTGGTGGACCGCGTCGAGCGTGGCGTGATGGTAGGCGATGCGGGGAGCGGGTACGCCTTCCGGTTTGGAGAAGCGGCCGGCGTGTGTCAGCTGGATGATGACCACAGGCGTTTGTCCGGTCTTTTCGCGCGCGGCGTCCCGGATCTTTTCGACCAGGCCGCGGAAAGCCTCCACGTTGCCTTCGTGAATCCAGAGATGGCGGGGGTTCGCACGTCCCTCGGGGACGACCGCGACCGCCTCCACCCAGATCAGACCGGCTCCGCCGTGCGCAAAGCGCGCATAGCGCCGCAGGGTCATTTCACTGGGAGATCCGTCTTCCGGATTGGCGTCGCACCCTTCCATCGGCTGGATGGAAAGTCGATTGGGCAAGGTCCGCGTGCCGGCCTGCACCGGCTCCGCCAACAGTGGCAGGTTGCCGGACAGGGGGACTGCAAGCCCCAGTTCCCGGATGGTTTCCTGCAGATCGGTCAGGTTTTGGATGAGCATGTTCCGTCGTCCTCCTTTGCGTCGATGCTCCACAGGGAGCGGTAGCGGGCCCACTCGGTTTCAAACCACGAGTCGTCGGGCGGGATCGGCCGGACGGGATTCCAGGAGAATCCCGTCTCCGGCAAAAAGTCCGTTCGATCCGCCGGGTCGCCCGTCACCGGATCCAACCGGTCAGACGGGACTGCGGCGGGGAAGGTCAAACTGCAGGTCTGGATGCGGTCCCCGGAGTCGGGCGCGGCCAGACGATATCGGATGCCCGCGCAGGACCTGTCGCCTTGTGCGTCGAGCGCGAGCCAGCTACCCCTGCTGCCAATGTCCTGGCCGGCGGCATCCAGCATCGCGGAAAGGCAGGCGTACTGCGCGATCAGCAAATCGAGGTTGCCAAGCGCAAGCGGAATCTGCCCGGGGTCTCCCACGCGCTGGCCGGTAGCCGGATCTGAAAGCTCCTCGCGGCAGGCGTCCCGCGCGGATCGAATATCCTCCGGGTTGCGCATAAATCCCGCGGCGTCCGACATGCGGCGCTGCAAGCGCCTGCGGAAGGGTCCGGGGGGCAGGCGCAGGTCGCCGGGAAGTTCCGGGGTCATCATGGCGGACACTGCCGACAGGCGGCGGCGCACCACCGGCAGGGCTTCGTCCAAAAAGGACTCCGCGTCGGGCAATCGGGCCGGCCCCTGCAGCGCAATGTGCTGCGCTGCGCGGCGGCTGCCGGCCTGGGTCTCGTTGAGCGCGCTCCCGCCGGGTCGATGAATGCCGAACGAACCAGCGGCTTCGCCGACCGGGTACAGCCCGCGCAGCGGACTGTGCCACCATAGGTCGCCCGCCAGTCCCCCGTTGCAATGCTGGGCACAGACCGCGATTTCCAGCAGGTCGCGGGCCAGATCGATGCCGTGCGAGGCATAGAGGTCGACTGCGTCCGGGTTCATCCGGAGGAGGCGGTCAAACGGAGTCCCCTCCACCGCACCGGACCGGGCCAGATAGGCGTGCGCTTCCGCGCCGATCCCGACCGCCGAAAGCGGCAATGTCACCCCGCGGGGGTTGCTGCGGTAGTCCAAAAACACCCGCCTGCCGCGTTCCCTGCTCTCGCGGAACACCGCGAAGTCGACAATCGAAGATCCGCCGACGCCGAGTTTGGCGGGATCGAAGGGCCACTGGTATCCCTTGAGAAACACCGCACCGAGTGCGTCGGCATCGGTTTCGAAGTATTCATAGAGAAACTCGCGTTCGTCTGAACCGTCCAGGGCGGTGGACACATAGCGGGGCAGCACCTGCTGGTACGTGCCCGACAGATTCCAGCGGAATCGGGTCGATGCGATGCCGTACTGCCATTCGGTCAGATTGCGTGCCGGCGCTCCGGCTTCGAGCGCAATCCCGGTCGCTCCGGATTGGGAAGGCGGATAGACGCTGTCCGCGTAGAGACCGGCCGGCCCGCCGGCCGCCCAAAGGATCCGCTCGCATTGGAACAATACAAACCGGGGGACGCGCCGGTCGGCCAGATCGAGCGCCAGCAGACCCGCGATACGCCGCGCGTCGGGCGGCCCCGCGGGAATCAGCGCCACCGCCTGCATGCGCTCCAGGATCGGGACATTGCGACGCCGCACTTCCCTTTCCAGACACTCGACCATCCGCTGTGAAGTCAATGGACCCGCCGAGGTCGCCCGGGTGGTGTCGTCGTGGTCGGTTCGATAGCCGATGTACTCCCCGTATTCGTTGTGGGGAAACGGGACCCCGATGTCGACCAGGTGTGCAAAGCACAAGGGCGAAAGCGCCGCCTGTACCAGTGCGATGTCCCCGTGCACTGCCCCGCCCGCGAACAGGGTCTCGGCCATGGACCGCGCCGAATCCGGACTTGCGCCCGACATGTTCAGCTTGTAGTACGTCTGCTTGTCCGATCCGGTGTTACGGGACGTGCCCCGGTCCAGTCCTTCGGTCAAAACGGCGATATCCCGGATTCCATGCGCAGCCAAACGATCCGCGGCATTGAGCCCGGCGGCACCCGAACCCACGACCAGCGTATCCAGACGGCACAGATCCATCTTTACACCTGCGATTTCAACCACGGTCTTTTGCATGTACGGGTCTTACAACCTCCGGATATGGAATCCGCCGTCGATGTCCAGCACCTGTCCGGTGCAAAACGTGAGTCGGCCTGATGCCAGGACCGACACTGCGGACGCGATGTCTTCTGGCGTACCCCAGCGCGGGATGGGGGTGAGTCCCTCTGCGATCATCCGATCGTATTTGTCCCGCACGACGGCGGTCATATCGGTCCGGATGACGCCGGGACGGATCTCGTACACCGGGATGCCGTCTGCGGCAAGCCGGTCGGCGAACAGCATCGTGGCCATGGCAATCCCGGCTTTGGAGAGACAGTACTCTCCGCGGCTGGTCGAGGAGGTATAGGCGGACACCGATGAAATGTTGATGATGGCCGGACGGTAATCCGGGACGGTGTTCCTCGCTTCCAGCATGATCCTTGCCGCGGCCTGTGCCATGAAAAATGTGCCTTTGAGGTTGACGCCCAGCACTTCGTCCAGGCTTTCCTCGGTCACTTCGAGCAGGTCACCGCGCTGCCGCGGCGCGATGCCGGCGTTGTTGACCAAAAGATCCAGCCGGCCAAACCGCGCGAGGGTCTCGGCAAACAACCGCTCCCGGTCGGACGCCACGGCAATGCTGCCCCTGACATACAGGCCCTCGCCGCCGGACGCGCGAACAGACGCCAACAGCCCTTCCGCGGCGGATGCCGGGCCGGAGCCGATGGTGGCGATATTGTATCCTTCGGATGCCAACCGTTCCGCGATGCCGCGGCCAATGCCGCGCGAGGCACCGGAAACCAAAGCGGTTATGACATGGGTCATGCGGTGGTTCCCTCATTTCCGTCAATCCGGAACCGCACTCTCTCCGGACGGTTCTCCGGTGGATCGCGCGGCACGTCGCATATCCCTCTTATTTTAACATATATGGGGGCCTTCCGGGGTGGACGGGCACCGGTGGTCAGTCTCCCAACCAGACCGCGAGCCAGGGGGCCGCCACCGTGAAACCCAGCGCAATCCAACACAGTATCTCGGCTGTACACCACAACCGTCGAGCGCGTCCCGCCCGGCGGGCGGCATTTCCCGCATCGCGCGCGATCAGCCCGCATGTGATCCACACCACGGAAAGCCCGAGCGGAATCAGAATCCCGACCGAGATGCCGCATCCCAGTGCGATCAGTGCAAAGACCGCTCCAGTCAGGGTTTCCACCAGAGGGTATCGAACCGAGATGAGAGCCCCGCAATAGCGGCATCGCCCGCGAAGGAAGAGCCAGGAGAACACCGGCACCAAATCCATCACGGACAACTGGTGGGAGCAGGCCGGGCAGGCGGACGAGGGGCGGACGATCGACTGCCGACGGGGCAGCCGCCAGGCCACCACATTGAGAAATGAGCCGACGACTAAGCCCAGCAACCCGAGATATGCGACAAACCAGATGTCAATCCACTGCACGCGCTTCCTCCGCCCTTTCGATGGCCAGTTCCGGCTGGTCTACCGATATTATAGCAAGTCCGGACCTCGTTCCGTGCAGTCGGAGCATCAAGGTGCGGAGCCCTCCCGCAAATCCCGTCGGAACGGATGCATAAACCTATCTGCACCACGGCCGGGTTCCTTGTGTGATTCGCTAAACTCTCCGGGTTTCGGTTGACGCACAGGAGCCCTGCCCGTATCATGAGTGCTGCAAAATACAGCTGAAAAAACCACGGCCGATCACGGCGAAGCCGTTCGCATAGAAGGAGTGTGGATCCAAATGGGCATGCACATGACGTTCCGGTGGTACGGACCGGGACACGACAATATTCCCCTCTCCCACATCCGTCAGATTCCTGGCATTACCGGGGTCGTCGCAACCTTGATGGACAAGCAGGCGGGCGAAGTGTGGCCCGAGGACGAGATCCAGGCAATGAAGAAACAGGTCGAGGACGCCGGGCTCCGGATGGAAGTCATCGAAAGCGTCAACGTCCACGAGGACATCAAGCTCGGCGGCGGCCGGCGGGATGAGTACATCGAGAACTACATCACCACGATCCGGCGTCTCGCCAAGGCTGGTGTCAAGGTCATCTGCTACAATTTCATGCCGGTCTTCGACTGGATCCGCTCTGACCTGGCCAAACCGCTGGCAGACGGATCGACCGTGCTGGCGTATGACGGAGACCGCATCGAGGCCGCGGATCCGCTCCGGCTGGTGGAAAGTTTTGCTAAAGAATCGGGAGGCTTCTCGCTGCCGGGCTGGGAACCCGAACGGCTCAAAGAACTCACCTCTCTGTTCGACCAGTATCGCCATCTGGACGCCGACATGCTGTTCGATAACCTCGGCTATTTCCTGCGGGCCATCGTTCCGGTCTGCGAAGAAACCGGTGTCCGCATGGCCATCCACCCGGACGATCCCCCGTGGCCGATTTACGGCCTGCCCCGGATCGTGACAGGCGAAAAGAATCTGGAGCGGCTGCTTGCGCTCGTCGACTCCCCCGCGAACTCCCTCACGCTGTGTACCGGCTCTTTGGGCTCCAATCCCGACAACGACATGCCGGCGATCCTGCGCAAGTTCTCCGGGATGGGAAGAATCGCGTTTGCCCACATCCGCAACATCAAAATCGAGCGGAAAGGGCTGTTCCACGAGAGTTCCCATCTTTCGTCCGACGGGAGTCTGGACATGTATGAGGTTGTGAAAGCGCTGTACGATACCGGTTTCGACGGGTATGTGCGCCCCGACCACGGCCGCATGATCTGGGATGAAAACGGCCGGCCGGGCTACGGCCTGTA
>JAAYKS010000038.1 GCA_012522285.1 Clostridiaceae bacterium
CACTCGGTCGACACCAGCATGGGTTTCACCCCTCTGGAGGGGGTGGTGATGGGCACCCGTTCCGGAGACATCGATCCCGCGCTGATCGGGCATGTCGCGGAACAGTGCATCCAGGACGAGGGGATGGACCCGGGGGAAGCGTATGCGTCAGTTCTGGAGATCCTGAACATAGAGAGCGGACTCAAGGCGCTGGCCGGCACCAACATGATGCAGGACATCCGCGCCCGGGCACAACAGGGGGAGAGTGCCGCGATACTTGCCATCGAAATCTATACTTATCGGATCGCCGGCTACATCGGCAGGTACTGGTCCACGCTGCCGGATGCCGACGCGCTGGTCTTTACGGCAGGTGTGGGGGAAAACGAGGGGTATGTGCGCGCCCGGATCCTCCACTGGCTGGGAAACCTTCAGATGGAAGTCGATCCGGAGAAAAACGCCCTGCGCCATGTGGAGACGGTCATCGGATACAGCCGCGTCCGGTCAGATCGCCCGATGCCGGTGTATGTCATCCCGACGGATGAGGAATGTGTGATCGGTTATGACGCGCTGTATCTCGGATACCTGGGCAGAGAGCTCCCGGATACCTATCCGTTCGAAGCTCTCTGACAGCCCGTGGGAGCGGACGGCGGCTACATGCTATGATGGGAATGGACAGTGTGTCCAAGGATCGGGAGGTGACTTGCATGGATAGATTGGCATTTGCCATTCGGTTGGAAACCGAAGGAGAAGCGTTCTACACACAACAAGCGGAGGAGCACAAAGACAACCCGCTGGGATCCGTTTTCCATTTTCTTGCGGAAGCGGAGAAAAAACACGCGGCATTGCTTCGCGACCGGCTGGAAGGACTTGCGCTGGAGGAACTGCCGGACGAAGAACCGCAGAACCTGTTCGAACGGTTTGGCGAGCGGATGACCGAACCCGGGATGCGGGCGGGTCAGATCGATGTGTATCGGACCGCCGTGGTGATCGAACAGAAAAGCATCGAATTGTACAGTGATATGCAGTCGGGTGCCACGACGCCGGATGACAAAAAACTCCTGGCCTACCTGATCAAGCAGGAACAGACCCATCTCGCCTTGTTTGAGAATCTGGAGGCCCTCCTGCTCCGGTCGCAGGAATGGGTGGAATCCGCGGAGTTTGGGACAAGAGAAGAATACTGAAGTACGGATCGACCTCGGACCGCCCGCCGCGGGAATCTCGAGGGGGTTATCCGGTGACGGAACGAGGGAAAGATGGACCTGACAAACCGATTGGCCGGTGCGTTTGAAATGGACGCCGGCCGGATCGCCAACATCATCCACCTGCTCGATGATGGCAATACCGTGCCGTTTATCGCGCGTTACCGGAAAGAATCTACCGGATCCTGTGACGATCAGACGCTACACGCCATCGCGGAACGCCTGGTGTATTGGCGCGGCCTGGAGAAACGGAAAGCAGAAGTGGCCGAAGCCATCGCCAAACAGGGAAAGCTCACGGAGCCCCTCCGGCGTGCGATCGAGGCGGCGTCGACCTTGGCCGAGGTGGAGGATATATACCTCCCCTTTCGCCCGAAACGCAGAACCCGGGCGTCGATCGCGGAAGAGAAGGGGCTCCGGCCGCTGGCGGACCGCTTGATAGCGCAACGCGGTGATAAGGTTTTGTTGCGGACACTCGCAGAGCCCTATGTCGACCCCGAAAAGGGAGTCACGGACTGGGAAGAAGCGGTGGCGGGCGCTCGGGATATCCTGGCGGAAGACATCGCGGTGGACGCCGCGGTGCGGAAACAGCTGCGGGCGCTTTTATGGAGAGAGGGACTCCTGCGTACGCAACCTGGCAAGAAGGAAATCCCGGTGTATGAAAACTACCGGGATCGTTCCGAGCCGGTGTCCGGTTTACCCGCCCACCGCATCCTGGCCTTCAACCGCGGAGAGCGGGAAGAGGCATTGCGCGTCCGGATCGAGGTGGACGACGAAAAGGCAGCCGCACTTCTTTTTGCGCATTTTGTACGTCCGGGTTCGGTTTCCTCGGTCTGTGTGCGTGAAGCGGCGGAGGATGCGTGGAAGCGCCTGATCCGGCCTTCACTCGAAAGGGAAATCCGGGCGGATCTGACAACGCGCGCTTCCGAACAGGCCGTGTCGGTGTTTGCGATCAATCTGCGCCCGTTGTTGCTGCAGCCCCCCCTCAAGGGGAAAACCGTGCTCGGCCTCGATCCGGCATATCGGACCGGATGCAAAGCAGCGGTGGTCGATCCGACCGGAAAACTGCTGGATACGGCAGTCGTGTATCCCACCCCTCCCCAGAACCGGACGGAAGAGGCGAAAGCGGTCCTCCTCCAGTTGATCCGGAAACACCGGGTCGATGCGATCTCGATCGGAAACGGGACCGCTTCCCGTGAGACCGAACACTTTGTCGCGGACCTGGTCAAAGAAAACGGCGGGCAGCCCGGATATGCAATTGTCAACGAAGCGGGGGCGTCGGTCTATTCCGCTTCTCCGACCGCGGCGGCGGAGTTTCCGCGTCTGGACGTGTCCTTGCGCAGTGCGGTCTCCATCGCTAGGAGGCTCCAGGACCCGCTGGCCGAACTGGTCAAAATCGATCCCCGTTCGATCGGGGTCGGACAGTACCAGCACGACTTGCCGCCCGATCGACTGGGCGGGGCGCTGGAGACGGTGGTCAAAGACTGTGTCAATCAAGTAGGGGCGGACTTGAATACCGCCTCCCCTGAGTTGTTGCGACACATTTCCGGACTGGGGGCATCGGTGGCTGCCGGCATTGTGGCGTATCGGAACGAGAACGGAGGCTTTGCCAAGCGTTCCCAACTGAAGGACATCCCCGGATTGGGACCGAAAACATTCGTACAATCGGCCGGATTTTTGCGGATTCCGGGTGCGCGCAACCTTTTGGACAACACTGCGGTGCATCCCGAATCCTATCCTGCCGCGGCCAGACTGCTGGCACTGTGCGGACTTACATTGGACGATTTGTCCGGATCCTCCCGCGGGGATGCGATCGAGCAGCTGCGTCGACTGGACACCGCCCAGGCCGCCGCGGTCTGCGGCATTGGTGAGCCGACCCTCCGAGACATGATGGAGGAGCTTTTGCAGCCCGGACGAGATGTCCGGGAAGCGCTACCGCCACTGGTCTTGCGTTCGGATGTGATGGCGCTGGAGGATTTGAAACCCGGCATGCGGCTGACCGGTACCGTGCGCAATGTGATCGATTTTGGCGCGTTTGTCGATCTGGGTGTTCACGAAGACGGTCTGGTACACATCTCCGAGCTTTGTGACCGGTATATACGGCACCCGTCCGATGTGGTGCAGGTTGGCGACGTGGTACAGGTCACGGTGCTGGGTGTCGACGCGGTCCGCAAACGGATTTCACTGACCATGAGAACGGATCGATCCGGAGGTGGGACCGATCCGGACGGGAACGGAAAGGGTCGGCGGGGATGATACGGACGCTGCTGCGTGTGCTACGGGACAAGTGGCTTCTTTGGGTGGCGGTCGTGATCGCTGTTCTGGTGGCCTATTTCATCTTTCACAACCCCTACACCGGCCCCGCCGAGCTTCCCCCGCCCGTACAGAAAAACCATGCGGCTCCGGAGGTCATCCTGTATGAAGGCAGGGAGGGGACGGTTCACATCCGGCTGCTGGCGGATTACAAAGTCACCGCCGCCGTCAAAGGGAAGCAAACTTATTCAGCCGACACGGCTTCACAGGTTTCGCCGATGGATTTGGTACTGGCATGGGGAATCATGAACCAGCCGGACGTGGAAACGCACATTTCCTATTCACAGTCCGGTCGCTGGTATCAGATCCGCTACGGCCCGGACATCCCCGTCAACGCTTCCTATATCACAGAGAATACCGCCAATGTGCATCTGATTCCGGCAAGCGATCAGATTGCCTCCCGGATGGCGGACATCCGTGTCAACGACTGGGTGACACTGGAAGGGCAGCTCGCGCAGGTTGTGTTTCAGGAAGGGACCTGGACCTCCAGTCTGACGCGGAGCGATGCGGGAGACGGAGCCTGTGAGATCCTGTATGTGACACGGATACGCTCCGGCGATTGATTCACACCACAAATGGTTCAGCGTATGTACAAAACGGATTGTCAATCGTATAATCATCCTACACAGGATACATTCCATTCAGGCTTGTACCAGCGCATGTGAAGGAGGCAAAGATCATGCAGCAAATTCTTGATTTTCTGAAAAAGAACCCCGTCGGTTATTTTGCGACCGTCGAAGGCAATCAACCCCGTGTGCGTCCGTTTGGGTTCGGACTGTACGAAGACGGCGCGTTCTGGTTTTGCACCAATAACACGAAAAGCGTCTACGCGCAACTGAAAGAGACTCCCTATGCGGAGATCTGTTTTTCCTCCGAGGGGTATGCCCAGAACTTGCGGATCAGCGGGCAAGTTCGATTCAGTGGCGATCGTGAGGACAAAGCGAAAGTCATGGAGGCGATGGCCGGTGTCAAGATGCTGTATCAGACGCCGGACAATCCGGTTTTTGAAGTGTTTTGCCTGGAAAAGGGACGCGTGGTCCTGGAAGATTTCCCTCCCAAGGGCGAACCGCATACGGTCGATTTTTAGTCGGCGTCAACAAAAGAAAATGAGACATCCCGGGCGGCTTTGAGCTGCGCGGGATGTCTTTTTTTGGGTTGTGAATGGGAGAGGTTGGGGGAGAGCCGGATTGTCAGTCCGGCGTCCGGACTGGTATCATTTCATGAGAATATATGGATCTAAACAGGAGCAGCGTCATGACAGACGGACATCTCAATCTGATCTTCCCGCAATGGCAGGGCTCGTGGCCGGACGATCGCACCCTTCCCGGAGCCCTGGACATCCGAACCCGGTATTTTAAGGACCGGCCGCATCGCCTCGTTCCCGTCGAGGCGGAACCGACCGGTATCATCGAGAACGACATCGCGGAATATCGCGTGATCCTGCGACAATTGGAGGCCGCCCGCCGGACCATTGCGGAGGAGAAGCCCGAGACGATGTTTTCGATCGGGGGCGGCTGTGACGCGGACATTCCTTCGATCGCCTACTTCGACCGCAAATTCGACGGGGACATGGCGCTATTGTGGATCGATGCGCATGCCGATCTCAACATCCCGGCCACGTCTCCCACCAAACGCTTCTATGGGATGCCGCTCAGAACCCTGCTCGGAGACGGAGATGCCGCCATCCTGGACCTGCTCGGCACGACGCTGGACCCCGCCCGTGTCGTACAGTTGGGCGTGCGGGAACCGGATCCTCCGGAGCAAGAGTACATCGCGGCGTCCGGGCTGTGCGAATTGAGTGTGGACGTGGCGGAAAAGGATCCGGACGCGGTGATCCGCGCGATTCGCAATACCAGGTGCCGGTATCTGTATGTACATGTGGATCTCGACGTGCTGGATCCGGAACTGTTTGCGCACATTCCGCTCCCCTCGGCCGGAGGGCTCCGTCCGGACACGCTGGTCCGTCTGCTGCGGCTTTTGCAACAGACGTTTCCGATGCCTGGTCTGGGACTTTATGAATACATGCCCGTCGCCGATAAGCGGGTTCCTTTGCTGGAAGAGATTATGCGGATCGGTTGGGCTTTGCCGGAGTGGTGGGCGCGCCTGCATACCGGCCGGAAAAATGCAGGAGGAAGATAACATGGCGATACGGTTCCGGTATTATCCGGGGGCCAGGACGAAGGCACTGACAATGAGTTACGATGACGGGCGCGAGTACGACCGCCGGTTGGTGGCGTTGTTCGATCGCTACGGCATCCGCGGGACGTTCCACCTCAACAGCGGATTTTTCGACCGGCCCGGATATGTGACGGCGGCAGAGGTGCCGACCCTCTACCGGAATCACGAGATTTCCTGCCACACAGAAGACCATCCCTTTTTGGAAAACATGCCGGAGACCGAAGCGCTCCGTGAGATTCTATCCGACCGGAGCGCGCTGGAAACAAGGGCCGGGTACCCCGTGCGCGGCATGTCCTATCCGTTTGGAACCTATGACGACCGCGTGATCCGGGTGATGCGCGCTGCCGGCATGGAGTATGCCCGCACGGTCCGCGCGACCCACGCGTTCCGCCTGCCGGACGACTGGATGGCCTGGCATCCGACCTGTCATCACGCGGACGGCCTTGACGAACTACTCGATCAATTCACCAACCCGCGGCACGGAAACATGACCCTGTTCTACGTGTGGGGGCACAGCTATGAATTCAACGACCGGGACAACTGGGATCTCATCGAAGGGTTCTGTGCCAAGGTGGCCGCACTGGAGGACACCTGGCTGGCGACCAACATCGAGATCGTCGATTATGTGAACGCGCTGCGGGGACTCCGGGTCTCCGCGGACGGCAGGGTGGTTATGAACCCCTCCTGTCTGGACGTCTGGATCGAGGCGGACGGCGTGCCGGTCCGTGTCGCATCGGGTGAAACGCTGCGGTTGTAACACAGGGACAAGGGGAGAAAGAGACATGCTCACACAGGTTCGGATCACGACTCGCAAGAAAAATGACTGGATCCTGGTCACGGACGAGGTGCGGGAGGCCGTGCGCGCGAGCGGAATCGCGGAGGGGCTGTGCGTCGTCTTTTGTCCGCATACCACGGCCGGGGTTGCGGTCAACGAAAACGCGGATCCCGACGTAGTCCGGGACCTGACCGCGGCGATGGACCGCGCATTTCCGGACCATCCCGGATTTCACCACGCGGAAGGCAACTCGGCCGCCCACGCGAAGGCATTGGCGACCGGGAGCAGCGTCACGCTGCCCGTCGCCGGCGGACAACCGGTGCTCGGCACCTGGCAGGGCGTCTGGTTTTGTGAATTCGACGGACCCCGGCAGCGCACGCTGCACATCAAGGTGATCCGCGGGTGACAGCGCCCGTGCCGGAACGTTTGGTTTATACTGAAGACCCGCGGCGGGCGGGGGTATGGGAGCATTCTGTTGATTCATTTTGATTCCGGTATAGGACATAAAAAACATTGAGGAGGAACACCATGTTAGGAGCTGCCAATCCAGTGAAGCAAAAACTTGCCAGGGGGGAGGCTGTCATCGGCACGTTTATCAAATCCGTCGATCCCGCGATGACCGAAATCGTATGCCAGTCGGGATTCGACTTTGTGATTCTGGACAACGAACATACCGCGATGAACAAAGAGACGCTCGTCCAACTGGTGAGAATGGCCGAAATCCATGGCGTCCCCGCCATCGTGCGCGTCCGGGACGACGATACCCCGCAGATTCTGCAGGCGCTGGATACCGGTGCCTATGGGGTGCAGGTCCCCAACCTGCGCACGGCTTCCGATGCGCGCAAGGCGGTGGATGCGATGTATTACGGTCCTCGCGGCAAGCGGGGTTTTGCGAACACGCAGCGTGCGGCAGGATACGGCATGCTGGAGGTGGGCGAGTATCTGCGCAGGGTCGATGAAAACCTGCTGTTTGTCGGCTACTGTGAGACAAAGGAAGCAGTCGAGAACCTGGATGAAATTCTGGAGGTCGACGGACTGGACATCGTGTTTATGGGCCCGAGCGACCTTTCGCAGGCTTTTGGTGTGATCGGACAGGTCAACCACCCGCTGGTACAGGACACGATGGATCGAGTCATCGCAAAAACGCAGCGTGCGGGTCGTGTCGCGGGTACGGTCGCTTCCGACGGAAACGCGGCCAAAGCGCTGATCGCGCGCGGCGTCCGTTTCATCGTCATGAGTTCCGACCACGGGATGATGGCGGCGAGCGCGCGCAACATGCTGGCGCAGTTCCGCTCGTGATTTTTCTGCACACATCGGACTGGCACATCGGCCGGGCGCTTTTCGGAAAGCGTCGGTACGATGAGCAGGAGGCGTTTCTCGACTGGCTGGCGGACACGGTGGACGTGGAAAAGGCGGACGCACTGCTGGTCGCGGGGGACATCTTCGACACCGGCACGCCGGGCAGCCGTGCCCAGGAGCTCTATTACCGGTTTCTGGTGCGCTTGTCCGCCTCGGCCTGCCGCCATGTGGTGATCATCGGGGGCAACCACGACTCCCCCTCGTTTTTGGACGCGCCCAAGCCGCTGCTGGCGGCGTTTGGTATCCACGTGGTCGGCGCGGCGTCCGAAGATCCCGCCCGGGAAGTCATCGAACTCAAAGACGCCGAAGGCCGGACCCTTGCGGTGGTCTGCGCGGTTCCCTACCTCAGAGAGCGCGATCTCCGCACGGCGGAAGCGGGCGAAGGCACCGCCGACAAGGACCGGAAGGCCCTGGAGGGCATCCATGCGCATTATGCCGCGGTCTTCGAAGAAGCGGTTCGGAGACGAGACGCCGCGGGTGGATCGGTGCCCCTTGTCGCGATGGGACATTTGTTTGCCGCGGGCGGGGAGGTTTCGGAAGGAGACGGCGTCCGGGAATTGTACATCGGGTCTCTGGCGCGGGTAGGGACCGACTTGTTTCCCCGGGAGGTCGATTACGTCGCGCTCGGGCATCTCCATGTGCCGCAATGTCTGCGCGGGACGGAGCACATGCGGTACAGCGGCTCGCCGATCCCGATGGGGTTCGGAGAAGCCGGACAAAGCAAAAGCATCGTCCGGATCCGGTTTGACGGGCGATCTCCGGACATCACTCTGCTGCCGGTTCCTTCCACACGCACGTTGGCTCGCTACGAGGGGACGCTGGAACAGGTTGGCATCCAAATGAGAACGGCCGGCGGAAACGGGCGGTCGATCTGGGCAGAGGTGGAATACGACGGGCCTGAATCCCCTGCGGTCGTGCGGGACGTTCTGGAGACAATGGCGGAAGAAACCGGGGTGGAAATCCTGCGGATCCGAAGCCGTGCCCTGATGGCGCGAACCCTCGCGGCACAAGCCTCCGAGGAGTCGCTGGACGACTTGTCTCCCTCGGAGGTGTTCGACCGCTGCCTGCTCGAACACGAGGTCCCCCCGGATTGGGCGGAACCGCTGCGCGACATGTTCCGCGAAGTCATGCGGGAACTGGTGGAGCGGGATCCGCAGGACGACTGACAGGCGCGGAGGGAGCAGATGAAAATTTTACGGATCCGGTTCAAGAACCTCAATTCCCTCGCCGGGGAATGGGAGATCGATCTGACCGATCCGATCTATGTGCAAAACGGGATCTTTGCGATCACCGGCCCGACCGGTGCGGGCAAATCCACGCTGCTCGACGCGATTTGTCTTGCGCTGTATGGACGCACTCCCCGGCTGGATCGGATCTCCAAGAGCTCCAACGAAATCATGTCGCGCCACACTGGCGAATGCTGGGCGGAAGTGACGTTCGAGACCCAGACCGGGCGGTATTTGTGCCGCTGGAGTCAGCGACGGGCCCGACTCCAGCCCGGGGGCGAGCTCCAGCAGCCGGCGCAGGAAATCAGCCGCGCGGACACGGGCGAGATCCTGTCCGGGAGGATCAGGGAGACCGCCGGCATCATCGAAGAGATCACCGGTATGGATTTTGACCGGTTCACCCGTTCGATGCTGCTTGCGCAAGGCGGATTTGCCGCATTTCTGCAGGCAGGTGCTGACGCCAGAGCCCCGATTCTGGAACAAATCACGGGAACCGGCATTTACAGCACCATCTCGCGCCAGGTCCATGACCGCCTGGGGCGGGAGAGGACACAACTTGCCGCGCTGGAAGCGGAGAAAGCGTCTTTGCAGATGCTCACTCCGGAGGAAGAAGAAACGCTCGCCGCGCGGCAGGTGTCGATCCTGCAGGAAGCGGCGGGACTCCGAAACAAAATCGCGAAATTGCGCGAGGTCGCTGCCTGGAGGGAGCACCTGGATCGGTTGCTCGTCCAGCAGATCGAAGTCGATGAAGCGCGGCAAGTTCTCGATCGGGAACGGGCGGCTTTTGATCCGGAGCAGACAAGGCTGGATCTGGCGACGCGCGCCGCGCGCGTCGACCCGGCCCATCTACGCCTCGCGTCTTTACAGCAGGACCAGCACGAAGAGACCAATCGCCTGGAGCAGTTGACCCATGAGCAGCCACAGCGGGAAAAGGAAGCTGTCTTTGCGCGGAACGCTTTGACAGAGGCAGAGGAAGCACTGTCTGCACTGCGGGCGGGGCAACAAGACGCCATTCCGGCACTGCGTGCGATCCGGGACCTGGATCAACAGTTGAAAGAGCGGGAAGCGCGCGAGCAGGCTGCCGCAGAAGAGGAAAAGGCAAAGGAAAGCACGGTCGGAGATCTGCGTGCACAGAGTGAAGCGTTGGAGAACACCTCCCGTCGGCTGGAGGAAGAGCGGGCGAAACTGGAAGAAGAGATCATCCGGCGCGGAGAAGACGAACAGTTGCATGACCGGCTGCCCGGTATCCGGCAGCGCTGTGAGCTCTATAGGAAAGCGCATCGTGCGCTGGCGGATTGTGCAGACCGGCTGGACAAGGCTCGAGATCGCCAAAACGCGGCAGCGCAACGGCTGTCCGCACTGGTAGACGAAGAAAAGGAAAGACAAGGCGAGCTGTCTTCCATTCGGGAACAGATCGGGGCATTGTCGACAGAGCGGGCGGGGCTACTGGGAGGCCGGACTGTTGTCCAGTGCCGAGAAGAAAGAATGGTGCTGTCGGGACGGCAAACCCGCCTGGATCAGGCAAAACGCCGGGCGGACTTGCAGCGGGCTGCACGGGAGCGGATCGCCAGGTGGGAAGCCGACAGACAGAAGATTGCATGCGATATCGAACAGGCGCAGCGGGAGGTGCGTGAATCCGATCTGCGGATCGGACAGCTCGATGCCCGGATCGGTATGCTGCAGTCGCAACGCGAGTTGAACCGCGTTCAACTTCTCTACGCACAAGCAAGACGTACACTCGCCGAGGGAACGCCCTGCCCGGTCTGTGGTTCGACCTCCCACCCGTTCCACGACACAGAGATCGTGCCGGACCCGGATGTACAGGATACCGCCGATCTGCCGGAGGAGGAAAAAGCAGCAGAACAGGAGCGGATCCAGGCGCAGAACACGCAGGTCGCCGCCCGGATCCGGCTGGCTTCCCTGGAAAAGAGTCTGGAAGGGCTGGACGGTCAACTGTCTGAAAAACGGCGGGAAGCGGGCTCGCTGGAATCCGAACTGGCATCGGATCGGGAAGCGCTGGCAAGCGTACACGGCGCAAGACTGGATGCGGCAGTACCCCCCGAACAATGGATTGCCGAGCGGGAGTCCGCTCTTGGCATCCTGGTCGCGGAGAACGCATCTCTCCTCGGGTCGCTCGACCGGCTGGAAGAAGCACTGGAGAATGCACGGACATCACTCGGAAAACAGGAAGCACAGTCTTCCGATCAGGAGAGGGATGGGCAGATCATACGTGACGAAGCCTCCAAAACAATAGCGGAAACAGAGCGGCTGCAGACCGAGCGGGACGGATATATAAAGATATACGACGCCCGCCTGCAAGAGATCCAGGAAGAGCTTGCCCCCTATAGCGTTGAAACGCCGACCACAGATGCGATCCCGGATTTGCTGCGCGTGCTGGACGAGCGCGCCGGCCGCGCCCGGGCACGCGGCACCCGGATGGCGGAACTTCTCAAGGAAGCCAACGAGCTGTCAGAGCAGCGCGTGACTGTGCTGGAGCGGAAACGTCAGGCCGAGGCGTCATTGGAGGAGGCGCGCCGCAGGCGTGCGGTTCTCCAGAAAGAGAGAGAGAATCTCCGGGCGGATCGAACCACACGGTATGGAGCACGCGACCCGGATCAGGAAGAGAAGGCACTGTCCGATTCTCTGCGAACGGCAGAGCAAGCGCTCTCGGCATTGCGAGAGACGAGCGAACGCGCGGAATCGGACTTTCGCGCGCACGCAGTCCGGATCGATGCGTTGCAGAACTCGCTGGTCGCCCGCGCTGGGCGCATCCAGAAGGCAGAGATGGAATTTGCGAACGCGTTGGCTGGAGAAGGATTCGCGGACGAGGAGGGATTCCGGGTCGCATGCCTGACCGGACCCGAACGCGCTGCGTTGCAAGCCGCGTCTGACGACCTGGAGAAGAGGCATACCGGGCTGTTGGCCAGAGGCGGAGCGCTCACGCGTCAAATCGAACAGGAGGAAGCGCGTGCGCTGACAACCCAACCCGTAGTGGTGTTGCGGGAAGAAACGCAGGAACATGAACAGCGTCTTTCCGTATTGGACGAAGAGACAGGTGCACTCCGGCAGCAACTTTCCGCACATGAGGAGGCGGTGCGGCGACACGGGTTGCTGGCACAACGCATCGCTTCGCAAGACGGTATCTGCAGGAACTGGGAACGGCTGCACGGCTTGATCGGTTCCGCGGACGGCAAAAAATTCCGCAATTTCGCGCAAGGTGTCACGTTCGATCTCCTGATCGGACACGCCAATCACCAGCTCAGCCGGTTGAGCGACCGGTATCTGCTGGTGCGCGACCCGGACGCACCGCTGGAGCTCGCGGTGATCGACAACGACCAGGCCGGGGACATCCGCTCCACCCGCAATCTTTCGGGCGGAGAGAGTTTTCTGGTCAGTCTTTCCCTCGCTCTGGGGCTGTCACGCATGTCCAGCCGAAAAGTCCGCGTAGATTCGCTGTTTCTGGACGAGGGGTTCGGCACATTGGACGACGATACCCTGGAATCCGCTCTGGAAACCCTTGCCGGTCTGCGTCAGGAAGGCAAACTGATCGGGCTGATCTCCCATGTTCCCGCGATCCGGGAACGCATACCGGCCAAAATCCAGGTGATCCCCACGGCAGGGGGAAGAAGCAGGCTGGTCGGTCCGGGATGTGTCGATTGTTCAAGCCGGGCTGTTTCGATATAGTGAGAGAGAGCACCATCAGACGGACAGATTCCGCCAAAGATCCCAAGGGAGATTTCAAATGGAAGATTTTGAAAAACTAGGCGCGTTTTATCTGGGCAGACCTTACGATCTTGCGTCTGGTAAGCCCGGAGAAGGCAGTCTGTTGTATGACGCCAAAGATCTGACGACACACGGTATGTGTGTCGGAATGACCGGATCCGGCAAGACCGGTCTGTGTATCGCGATGCTCGAAGAAGCCGCGATCGACGGCATTCCCGCGATTGTGATCGATCCCAAGGGGGATATGGCGAACCTGTTGCTGTCTTTCCCGGACCTGTTGTCATCGGATTTCCAGCCGTGGGTGGACGAAGGAGAAGCCCGGCGCAAAGAAATCAGTACGGAAGAGTACGCCGGACAGCAAGCTGCCAAGTGGAAAGAGGGGCTCGCGGATTGGGGGCAGGACGGCGACCGCATCCGCAAGATGCAGGAGCGCGTCGACTTTGCCCTTTATACGCCGGGCAGCACAGCCGCCCGCCCGATCTCGATCCTCCGATCGTTTTCCTCTCCACCTAACGAAATCCGGGAAGATCCCGAGATGCTACGGGAACAAGCGGCCGGTACCGCGGCCAGTCTGCTGGGACTGGTGGGGGAAAACACCGACCCGGTGCAAAGTCGTGCGCATATCCTGCTGACCAAGTTGCTATTGGACCGGTGGGCCGAAGGGGGAGATCTGGATCTCGCGGGTGTGATCCGTTTGATCCAACAGCCGCCGTTCAAACAGGTCGGCGTCATGGATCTCGAGTCATTCTATCCTTCCTCGGACCGGTTTTCGCTGGCCATCAAAATGAACAACCTCCTGGCGTCTCCCACCTTCGCGGCCTGGATGGAGGGCGAGCCGCTGGATGTCGGCAGGATGCTGCATACCGCCGACGGGCGACCCCGGATCACGATTCTGTCGATCGCGCATTTGGGCGACGCGGAACGGATGTTTTTTGTTTCACTGCTGCTCAACCAGGTGGTCTCCTGGATGCGGACGCAAACCGGAACCAACAGCTTGCGTGCCATCCTGTACATGGATGAAATTCACGGATTTTTCCCGCCGGTCGCCAATCCGCCTTCGAAACCGCCGATGCTGACGCTGCTCCGACAGGCCCGTGCCTTCGGACTGGGGGTCATGCTGACCACGCAGAATCCCGTCGACCTGGACTACAAAGGACTGTCCAACACGGGCACCTGGTTTATCGGCCGTCTCCAGACCGAGCGGGACAAAGCGCGTGTGCTGGAAGGGCTGGAAGGGGCGAGTCTCGCGCAAGGGGCCGCGTTCGACCGTTCCCGCACCGAACGCATTCTTGCCGGGCTGGGCAGCCGAGTGTTTTTGATGCACAACGTCCACGACGACGAACCCACCATATTTGAAACCCGGTGGTGTATGTCCTATCTTCGTGGACCTCTGACCCGGACGGATTTCGCCCGTCTCCGGGACATCCGTCCCGAAGCGTTTGCCTCCTCCAGCGAGACCGCCCCCGTCAGGCAGGAACAGGAGACAAAGCAGGTTGTCGCGCCATCTGCGGAACCGACTGCTGTGCCGACGGCTGTGGTCAGTGACGTGCCCCCTGCCGTCGCCGTCGTACCGTCGGGAATCCATCAGGTTTATTTTCCGGTGCGCGGTCGGATGGACGGTGGCTCGATGCTCTATCGCCCGGCCCTGTTGGGAATCGCAAGCATCGGGTTTCGGGACAGCCGGTCGGGAATACAGGCCTCCAACGATCTGGTCGCGATGACGCTGCTCGCCGACGGGCTGCTGCCCGCGGATTGGGAAGCTGCGCAGATCCTGGATCTGACAGTGGAAGACCTGGATTCGTCCGCCCGGGAGGGCATCCCGTTTGCGCCGCTTCCTTCCGCGGCTTCACAGATGAAAAATTACACCGGCTGGTCCCGGGACTTCGAAGACTGGATCTATCGGACCCAGTCGCTGGACCTCTATGAAGCGCCGCTGGTGAAAGAAGTGTCCCAGCCGGACGAAACAGAAGGGGACTTCCGGATCCGCATCCGGCTCAAGGCAAGAGAACGCAAAGATGCCGAAACCGAAGCGCTCCGCAAGAAATATGCCGCCAAGGTGACGTCGCTGGAAGAGCGCATCCGCAAAGCGGAACAGGCGGTCGACCGCGAAAAGGACCAGGCCAAGCAACAGAAAATGCAGACCGCCATTTCATTTGGAGCGACCTTGCTCAGTTCGTTTCTCGGAAAGAAGAAAGTGTCCGCCTCTTCGGTCGGCAAAGCGACCACGGCCATCCGGGGTGCCAGCCGTGCGCTCAAGGAAAGCGGGGATGTCGCGCGGTCCAAAGAGACCGTGGAGTCCCTCAATGCACAGCTTGAGAAACTCGAAGAGGAGTTTCGCGCCGACACCGAATCGCTCGCGACTCGCTTTGATCCGGATCAGCAGGCCCTGGAAACCGTGTCGCTGCGTCCCCTCAAGCAAAACATCCAGATCCGCGTGATGACACTTGCCTGGTTGCCATGCAAGGTGGACGCCGGCGGGATCGAAACGCCCGCATGGGTATAGCCAAATGAACATCCAGATCTTCGGAAAAGCGAAATGCTTCGACACCAAAAAAGCCGAACGCTATTTCAAGGAACGCAAAATTCCCTACCAGTATGTGGACTTGTCCCGCTACGGCATGAGTCCGGGCGTATTCCGGAAGGTTGCGCAGGCGCTGGGCGGCTGGGAGAACCTGTTGGATCCGCAGGGCAAGGACGACGTTTCCATGTTGATCCGCCATCTGGCCGATCCCGCAGCCGCTTCGGACAAACTGCTCGAACACCCCGACCGCATGCGGACTCCGGTGGTCCGGAACGGAAACGAAGCCACGGTGGGATACTGCCCCGATCGCTGGAAAACCTGGGAGTAGGTAGCGGCGCTTGTAAAATCCAACGCGTTCCAGTCGGGAGCTACAGCACCCACTGGTAGAGGATCAAGCCCGCCAGTCCGGCCCCGCCCATCAGGGGCAGCAGTTTGACCTTAAACCGCCGGAGCAGGAACAGCGCCAGGACAAAGATGCCCACGGCCGCGAGGTCAAGGTCGGACAAGCGGGGAAGACGGAATCCTGCGGGTAACAGCACAAACAGCGCGGTCGCCACGATCGAGATCGAGGCGGCTGCGATCATGGCCGCGACCGCGGGCCGCAGTCCGCGCAGGATGCTTTGCATGAAGTGCAGATCCCGATATTTGAAAAAATAGCGTGCGAGGATCAGCACGATGATACAGGAGGGTGTGATGCAACCGGCTGTCGCGAC
The DNA here is from genome assembly GCA_012522285.1 of Clostridiaceae bacterium. Lineage (GTDB taxonomy): Bacteria > Bacillota > Clostridia > Saccharofermentanales > UBA5734 > JAAYKS01. The sequence continues at coordinate 15,984 of JAAYKS010000038.1, forward strand.
GATGCCTCCCGCGATGCCGGCGATCCGCACCCCGACAAAGGTGGCTGCGTTCAACGCAATCGGCCCGGGGGTCATCTGGGAGATCGCGACGATGTCGGTGAATTCCTGTAGCGAGATCCAGGCGGCCGCATCCACCAGATGTTGCCGGATCAGCGGCAACACTGCATACCCGCCGCCGAAACTGAACAATCCGATCTGGAAAAAGCGCCAAAAGAGCTCCAGCAGCATCACGCGTCCTCCTCTTTGTTGTTGTCCTTCTCCAGCCGCACTTTTTTGCGCTGCTGGATGCGCGTTGCGATCCAGCCAACAAGACCGCTGCCCAACAGGATCAGCGCCACCGGGGCTTCCGTGAAGAATGACAGGACAAACGCGATCCCCAGGATCACGGCGGGGAACAGCCGTTCGGTCTTGAATGCGGTCTTGACGATTCCGATGACCGCGTCGACCATCACAGCCGCCACCGCCGCGCGGATGCCGCGCAGGACGGCGTCGATCCACACACTCTCCCGGAATTGGGCGTAAAAATAGGCAATGGACGAAAGCAGGATCAGGGGAGGGAGGACCGTCCCCAGAATGGTCACCGCAGCTCCGGGGAGACCCGCCATCCGATAACCGACCAGCAGAGAGGCGTTGACGGCGATCGGCCCCGGTGCCGACTGCGCGACCGCCGTAATGTCGATCATTTCATCTTCGTCAATCCAGTGATACTCTTCGACAAAACGCCTGCGCATCAGAGGCACGATGACATATCCGCCCCCGACCGTGAACGCGCTTAAGGTAAAGGTCGAAAGAAACAATTTGAAATAGAAAGCCGCGTTTTTTTTCATCTGCAGACTCCGGTTTTCTTTGTTTTGGCCGCTGGCCGCCCCGCTATTATAGCATCCTTGCCACGGCGGTTCTCCCGGGATTCCTCTCCTGTGTGCAGGGGATGTCCGTGATTATGTTACCGTTTTGCCCGAAACTCCCGGATAGAATAAAGGTTCCGATCCAATTTGTATCAAGCAACACAACGAAATGAGGAGGCTTCCGATGGACAATGGCAATGAGAACAAGCCGGACAGGGACATGATACAGCCGGAGGAAAAGCAGGAAAACACCGGCACCAGACCGTCCGGTCGGGTCAGATGGATCGCTATGCTGGTTGTGATCCTGGCAGTCGCCGGTCTGTTAGTGTTTAAATTGCTGGACGGACGCAATACAAGCGGACAGACAGAGACAGTGGACGATGTGCTGATTGTGACATTTGCGTTCGATTTTGAAGCACTCAAAGCCCGCGGACTTCCGATGCTGCTGGATTTCGGTTCGGAGTCCTGCCAACCTTGCCGCGACATGAAGCCGGCACTGATCGAAATCAATAAACAATACCAGGGCCAGGCCATCGTGAAATATGTGGACGTCTGGGAAGACACGGAGGCTGGAGCGGTTTTTCCTCTGTCTGCCGTCCCGACCCAATTCTTCTTTTATGCGGACGGTTCTCCCTATGTCCCGCCGGCGGAATATGAGGCGATGTTTACGATGTACACATTCAGTGCGACCGGAGAACACGCTTTGACCGCCCATGTCGGCGGATTGACAGAAGAAGAGATGCATAGAATTTTATCTGACCTGGGTGCATGACCTCTTGATCGCAAACAGGCGCATTTTGCATATTCACACCATTCACATATTTTATTCACTCGTTTGACAAAATTCGTGGTGTATTTGCCCTGATTCTGGTTCTGGGTCTGGTGGCCGGCATCATGGCCGGCTGCGACCAGACGACGCCCGCGCCGACCAGTCAACCGACCGGCGGCACGACGAAGGCACCCACCACCCAGACCACAACGGCGCCCTCTACCAGCGAGTACGACACGTTGATTCTGGGATACGACGAGTTCAACGGCGTATTCAGCCCGTTCTTCGGAACGACCGGATACGACATGGACGTCACGAACATGACCATGGAATCGCTGCTGCGGAACAACCCAGCCGGCGAACCCATCGACGGTCTCGCGAAGTATGTGACGCCTGAAGAGATCAAGGACAAAGACGGAAACGTCCTGCGGACGGTCTACACGTTCGAGCTCAAAGAGGGTGTGCAGTACTCCGACGGGTCCCCTGTGACCGCGGACGACATCGTCTTTGCCTACAAAGTGTATCTCGACCCGACCTATGACGGCCCGTCCACGCTGTTCGTCGTGCCGATCGTCGGTGCCAACGAATACCGCTACAACGACGCCAACTACAAATCCAAAATCGCGAAAATTGCCGAAGAAGCGCAGAAAGTCACCGACGAAGAAATTCTTGCCTATCTGGAAGCTTCCTGTGCGGCGGACTATGATGCCTACGGCGCAGAGGCCATCAACGATTACACCGGATTTGAAAATCCCGACGGTCTGACCGGTGACGCGTTGAAGGATGCCGAGATTCAGGCGTACATCGACATCGAAGTCGAGTCCTACTGGGA
>JAAYKS010000039.1 GCA_012522285.1 Clostridiaceae bacterium
CTCGATCTCACTGCCCCGGAGCCCGTAAAAGGAAGCCCGGACGCGCAGATTCTCGCGAATCGTCAGACGGCCGTCCAGGATTTCATTTTCAAAAACCACTCCGATCCGGCCGCGGATGGCCGCGTTCTCACGGTTCAGCTGGAACCCGTCGACATTGACGATCCCGGCGGACGGAGGCAACAGGGTTGCAATCATCGCGAGCAGTGTCGTTTTGCCGGCACCAGACGGTCCGGCCAGAATCAGCCGTTCCCCCGCCTGGATATGCAAGTCGACGTTGTCGACGGCCTTTCGGGTTCCATAACGCCTTGTGAGTTGCTGGATTTCCAATCTGTTTCCCGCCACGTCCGTCTAGCCCCTTTCTTTTCTACGATAGTACCACACAGGGCGTCCGGGGGCATAAAAACCGGGCGGGAACACCGTCCAGCCCGGCTATGAGAGGGGGGCGTAAGATTAGCGCTGTACGCGTCCGGATCCGTCTCCTTTGAGCAGCGCTTCGACCTCCGCGGTCGAAACCCGGTTGAAATCTCCGTGAATCGAGTGTTTCAGGCAGCTCGCAGCGACCGCAAACTCCAGCGCCTCGGCCAGGGTGTCGTACCGGTGCAGCCCGCAGACCAGCCCGGCCGCAAACGAGTCTCCGCCGCCGACCCGGTCCACGATATCCGTGATATGGTATTTCCTGCTCAGCACGAAATCGCGTCCGTCATAGGCGCAGGCCGACCAGTCGTTGTGGTCCGCGCTGTGGCTTTCCCGGAGCGTGATGGCGATCCGCTTGACGTTGGGGTAACGCGCCATCACCTCGGCCGCGATGTCGCGATAGCGGTCGGTGTCGAGTCCGCCGCCGGTCACATGCTCGGTGGCGTGGATCCCGAGGGATTTTTGGCAATCCTCCTCATTCGCGATCACGGTGTCGACATGGGCCGCCAGTACAGACATGACCTCTTCTGCTGTTTTTCCGTATTTCCACAGGTTCTTGCGATAGTTCAGGTCACAGGAAACATGCACGCCCAGCCGTTTGGCAGCCTGGCAGGCCTCGAGCACGACATCCGCCGCGGACTGGGACACCGCCGGAGTGATCCCCGTGAAGTGAAACCAGGAACATCCCCGGAACACGTGATCCCAGTCGATCTGACCCGGCCGGGCCATTGAGAGCGTCGAGTCCGAACGGTCGTAGATGACCTTGCTCGCCCGCTGGTTTGCCCCTGTCTCCAAAAAGTAGATGCCCATGCGCCCCGGCTTGTGCAGGATGTCGGACACGTCGACCCCAAATCCCCGCAATTCGCGCAGGCAGGCCTGGCCGATGTCGTTGTCCGGCAGGACGGTCACAAATGCGGTATCCAAACCGAACTGTGCCAGCGACACCGCCACATTGGCCTCTCCTCCCCCGAATGTGGCTTCCAGCGAGGGGGACTGGAACAGGCGCTCCAATCCCGGGCTCTTGAGCCGCAGCATGATTTCTCCGAATGTGACGATCCGTGTCATTTTTTAGTTCCTCTCTCTGCCGGATTCCGCTCGGCGGTCTGGTTTTTCAGGCGCCGATCAGATGGACGGCAAACCCTGCGATTTCTTCCGTCAAATAAACCGTTTTGAGTATCCCGCCGGCCATCCGGACGGTGTCTTCACGAAACGTAACGCCCGCTTTTTCCAGATAGGCGCGGGCGCGCGCCGCCTGATTGCATCGAACCGCGATGTGCCCCTTGCTTCCGAGGTAAGGTGTTTTCATCACTTCGACGGCTGTCCCCGCGAATATTGAGTTCTGCCCGGCGCGATATTCCCATCCGAACAGCGCGGAAAACAGGCGGGCTGCTTTGTCCGCCTCTTCCGGATCGCCGGCATTGACGCCGATGTGCGCGAGATCAAACCCATGCAGGCGTTGGACCGCTTTTTTCGTAAGCGCGGTAATACCGGCCCAGTCTCCGCCGGACACCATTGCTTCGGGCACCATCCAGCTTCCGCCACAGGCAAAGATTTTGGGATGGCGCGCGTACTCGGGGAGGTTGTTCTCGTTGATCCCGCCGGTCGGCATGAAGCGCATGTCTCCGTAGGCGGCCGCAATCGCCTTGATTGCGGCCAGTCCGCCGAGGTTTTCCGCCGGGAAAAATTTGACGGTATCCAAGCCCAGGCCCAGTGCTGTTTCAAGATCGGTCGGCCCGCTGACGCCTGGCAGAACCGGTACGCCGACCCGCTGACAATAGCGGACCACCTCCGGGTTGAGTCCCGGAGAGACGACGAATTTAGCGCCGGCTTCCACCGCTTCTTCGGCTTGCGTGACCGAATGAACCGTGCCCGCGCCGGTCAGCATCTCGGGCAGCTGGTCGGAAACCAACGCGATCGCTTCGGCAGCCGCGGCGGAACGGAAGGTGATTTCCGCGACGTCGATTCCTCCTGCCAATAGAGCACGGCAGAGAGGGAGGGCGTCGGTCGCCTCGCCGACTTTGATGACGGGGACCAGTCCACAAAGAAAGATACGTTGCATGACATCCATAGGGGGTAGCTCCTTTCGAGATTGGGGAGAGTCAGAGAGGCTTGTGGTGTGTCTGTGCGGGCTCCGGAGCCACGGCTGTGTTTCGCAGCACGCCGATGCCCTCGATTTCGATCTCCACCACATCGCCGTCGCGCATCTCGCCGACCCCCTCGGGGGTTCCGGTACAGACGAGATCGCCGGGCAGTAAAGTCATAAACGAAGTGATATAGGCAAACAGGTCGTAGGTGTTCCAGATCATGCGGGCTGTATTGGACTTTTGTACTGTCCGGCCGTTCAGACGCGTCTGGATCGAACAGTGGTCCGGGTCGATGTCGTCCACCAGCACCGGCCCCGCAGGCGCAAAACCGTCGAATCCCTTGGCGCGGGTCCACTGCCCATCCGTGCGCTGCAGATCCCGCGCGGTGACATCGTTGAGGATCGTATACCCCAGGATGTGGGAAGGCGCGTCTTCCGCACGGACATTGCGCGCTTGTTTCCCGACCACCAGCGCCAGTTCGCCTTCATAGTCGACACGGCGGGACAATGTGCGAGGCGGCAACGGGATGGAGGCATCCGGGTCGTTGAGTGTGGTGGGTGGCTTGAGAAAAATGATGGGTTCGTCCGGGATCACACCGCCGAATTCCGCGACATGGTCCGCATAATTCTTCCCCACCGCGACGATTTTGGTCGGATCGCAGGGCGCCAGCAAACGGGCACCGGCGGCAGGACATGTATCGCCCGAGCGCACAATGCCATCATAGGGAGGGGCGGCCAGCAGGTGGATGATATCGTCTGCGCGTTCACCCCAGCGAGCGGTTCCCTCGTACAGGACTTTCACCAAAATCAAGATTCACACCTCCTTGATCCGGCATCAGGAAGCTTTCATAACGGTACCTGCTGCCGGCAGCCGTTTCATTTTATCACTTCACGCGAGGGGTACAACGGGTCTTTTTGTCCTCGCGACAGGATCAGATGGTACTGATCCGGATCGTATTGGTCGTGCCGGCCACACCGAGCGGAATCCCCGCGGTCGTGATCACGAGATCGCCGGACTCGACCAGGCCGGATTCACGCGCGGAGCGGATGGCCAAAAACTGCAGCACATCGCCGTTGGGAGCGGTTTCCAGCAAGGCGGGCACCACACCCCAGCTGAGCGCGAGCTGCCGGTACACTTTGGGGTCGGGGGTACAGGCGATGATCGGACAGGATGGCCGGTAGCGGGATACCGCCATGGCGGTCGTTCCGGTCTGGGTCGGGGCCACGATCGCCGCGGCGTCGAGCTGGTGGGCGATCAGGCAGGTTGCGTGGGAGACCGCGTCCGTGATGTTGCGGTCTTCCGGGATGTCCAGATGGGAGAATCGTTTGCGGTAGTCGATGTCGCGTTCGGTCCGTTCCGCGATGTTGGCCATGGCTTCGACCGCTTCGACCGGATACCGGCCGATCGATGTCTCTCCCGACAGCATGATCGCGCTGGTCCCGTCGTAGATCGCATTGGCGACGTCGCTGATTTCCGCGCGGGTCGGTCGGGGGGCGTTGACCATGGATTCGAGCATCTGGGTCGCAACGACCGAAATGCGCGCGCGGGCGAGCGCTTTTTTGATCAGTTCCTTTTGTACACTGGGGATTTCGACATAATCGACCTCGACCCCCATGTCTCCGCGCGCGACCATGATCCCGTCCGCTACGTTGAGGATGCCGTCGCTGTTGGCGATGCCTTCGGCGTTTTCGATTTTGGCGATGATCCGGATGTCGCGCGCTTCGTGGTTTTCCAGGATGGCGCGGATCTCCAGCACATCCGCCGCGTTCCGGACAAACGAAGCTGCGATGTAGTCAAAATCATGCCGGACCGCAAATTCGATGTCCCGTACGTCGTTTTCGCGCATATAGGGAATCGAAAGGCTGCGGCCGGGCACACTGAGACTTTTGTTGGACGCGAGACGGCCGCCGATTTCGACGACACACACGATTTCGCACCCGCGTACTTCCCGTACGCGCAGCCGGATGAGCCCGTCGTCGAGCATGATGGTTTCCCCGGGGGACACGTGCTGCGGGAGATCGCGATAGGTCACACCGACGCGGGAGCAGGTCCCGTCGCAGGTTTCCGAAGTCAAGATAAATTCGGCACCCGACGTCAGCTCGATGAACGGCCCGTCCAGCCGGCAGATCCGGATGTCCGGGCCCTGGGTGTCCATCATCAACGCGACCGGAACGCCCAGCTTTTCGCGCAGGCGTTTCACCCGCTCGACACGGCCGGCGTGCTCATCGTGGGATCCGTGGGAAAAATTGAGCCGTGCCACATTCAAGCCGGCCCGGATCATAGCTTCGAGCCTCGCATCGTCGTCGGTCGCAGGGCCGAGGGTACAGATGATCTTGGTTTTCCGTATCGTTTTCACAGGCATGTGCTCCACCTCTTCTTTACTTGCGGCATTCCTGCACAACGGTCCGATCCATCCCTAGAACAACGCGTTGAAGACCGTGATGCCGGACGGCGTGCGGAAATAGCGGTCGCGTATGGATACGGGCGACTGGCTGGGAAACTGTCCTTCGTCGAGGTTGACGATAAAATCGGCTTCAAACAAGATCTGCAGCAGCGGGCCGCCATCCATCCCGTAGGAGTGGTGATGGCCGACCAGATATTCCACACGCCGGATGTCCCCATCGGACCAGTCCAGCGAGGCCAGTACCTTGCGCGCTTCCGGGGGGCCGAGTTCCTCCTGGGCCTTTCCGTCTGCGCGGCCGTATTTTTCCAGTGCGGGGAGGATGCCGATATCGTGGAGGATGGAGGCAGCTTCCAGGATGCGCTTGTCCCCTCCGGACAGCCGCTCCCCGGATGCGATCGCCATCGCGTATCCTGTCACTTTGAGCGCGTGATTCACGCGGTGCCTGTCGCCTCGGTCAAATGCGATCAGTTTCGCAATGATGGTACCGGTCATGTCTCCGCCTCCTTTCTGTGTGTCCATTTTGTTCAGCCCATGCCGATCATCCGTCGGTAGATCCCCGGATGGGAGTTCGGAATCGGCTCGGCTCCGACGGTTTTTGTATAAAATGCCGCCGCATCGGATGCCCAGCCGATGACCGCGTAGGCATATCCTTCTTCCCGCATGGAGAAGAGGCACCGGCGCAGCAGTTCCGTGCCGATGCCGACGCCGCGGAGTGTTTCCGTCACACCGGTCGGTCCGAACATCCCCTTGGCCGTACAGTCATAGCAGGCAAATCCGATGATCTCGCGGTCCTTGACGGCGATGAACATCGAAGCGGGCTGGCGGGAAAACGCAGCCTGGCATTCACTGCGCCAACCCGGCGAAAAATGCCGGGAGACATAGTCCACGATCCGGTCGCGGTCGATGTGCATCGCGCGGCGGACCGATACGCCCGCCGTTGCCAGTCCGGCAGTGCGGGGGTCGGTTTCCGGCAGATCATAGAGCCGGACCAGCATATCCGCGGCTTCGTTGGGCATAAGGTTACCTCCTGTACAGGGCCGGTTGGTGTGAAGGGCAAAGCGGCGGGTTTGATCAACCCGCACGCATACCCATTTTACCATGGACCGACCTCGTGCCGGGGAAGACAGAGCCGCAGCGAGCAGGCACCGCCCCATCGGCTGGGGACTAGCCTTCTTCCATATGGACAAAAGCAGGGTTGTACCGGTCGACCGACTCGCGGGTTTCACCCGGGCGGCCCACCACTACGATTCCGAGCGGGACTTGTTGCGTCGGCATGCCCACCAGCGAAGTCAGGGTATCCACCTCCAGCGAGGCCCCCGGAAACACTCCGCACCACACTGCGCCCAGACCAAGCCCGTGAGCGGCGAGCAGCATGTTCTCGATCGACGCGGAACAGTCCATAGTGAGCAGTTCGATGGATTTTTGCATGCTGGTGTCGCCTGCGATGACGATGCACAGATCGGCTTCGGCCGCCATTTTTGTGTATCGCCCGATGCGCGCGATGGTCTCCCGCTTCTCGCGGTCGCGTACCACGTAATAATGCCGGGGTTGCCGGTTGTGCGCGGACGGAGCGGCAAATCCCGCGCCTAGAATCGCCCTCAGTTCACCGGCGGTGACCGGAGCAGCGTCGCGGTCGTATTTTCGGATGCTTCTGCGGGTACGGATGGCTTCCAAAACGTCCATGGTATTCCCTCCCGTCGCTCGACTCATTTTACGGTACAGTCGTGCTCTCTTTATAGCGCCAACAATGTAGTTCGGCAAGTGCGGGATGCTACTTGGGGTGCATCTCGATGACACGGTTGAGCCAGTTACTCTTCTTGTAATGAATGGTTTGAATGATCGCGTTCAGCGACCAGGTGGCCATATACGTCATATGGATTGCCCGGATGTTGTCCTGTCCCAGAATCGCGCGCAGCCCAAACAGGATCAGCAGCCGCAGCGCGAACATGGAGGTGACCGAACTGATCATCGGGAACACGGTTTGTCCCGCCCCGCGTTCCGCCCCCGCAAACACCCCGATAAAGGCATGCGCGACAAAGAACGGCGCGAGGAAGCGAAGCATCGAGACGCCGTAGTACGCAACCCCTTCGCTGTCGGTGAACAAGCTGACGATCTGGGGTGCGAATACGTAGATCAGCGGGGAGGACACCGCCGCATAGCCGACCGCCATACGGAACGCGATCGATGCGCCTTTTCTTACCCGGTCGAACTGGCGCGCGCCTACATTCTGTCCGACAAAGGTCGTGACCGCGAGTCCAAGGTTGCCCATCGGCATGATCGCAAACGAGTCCAGCCTGAAATACGTGATGGTGCCTGCCATCATGTCAGTGCCGAACCCGTTGATGACACTCTGGATCACGATGTTCGAAAACGACACGATCGCGCCTTGTACTCCGGTCGGGAGCCCGATCCGGATGATCTGCCAGGCGACGGTCGGGTTGAAGTTGGTTTTGCGGGGATGGAAACGGAACTCCTCGCGTTCCCGCATCAAGGCGCCGATACAGAGCACGGCGGCCAACAACTGGGACAACACGGTGCTCCACGCCACAGCGGCGACTCCCCAGTGGAATCCGAGCACAAACAGATAGTTGAGCGCGATGTGCAGGACGGCCGAAATGACGAGGTAATACAGCGGGCGTTTGGAATCCCCCATCGCCCGCAGGATGCCGGAGGTCATGTTGTACATCAAGGAAGCGATGAGGCCTCCAAAATAGATCTGCAGATAACGCACCGCTTCCGGGAGCACCTCGGCCGGCGTGTTCATCGCCTTTAGGATGAACGGGGAGGCGCTGATGCCAAGAATGGTCAGCAACCCGCCGAGCACCAGTGTGACACCGATCGCACAGTGCAGCGCGCGCTGCAGCCCTTCGTGATCCTTTCGCCCGAAAAACTGGGAGATCAGCACACCCGCGCCGGTTCCGATGCCCATAAAAAAGGAAACGATCGTATTGCAGAGGGGATTGCTCACTCCGACCGCTGCCAGCGCGATGTCGCTGACGTGTTTACCGACGACCGCGGCGTCGATCGCGTTGTACATGAGCTGGAAAAAGTTGCCGAGTATCATGGGGAACGCAAACGACAGCAGTTGCTTCCAGATCACTCCTTGCGTCATGTCCATATGCCTGTTGTCGGCCACGGTGATCTGTACCTCCCGGCGAAACTTACAGCCTAGTATACACCGCCCAGTCGATGCCGCCTTTTGCCATATTGGAGAAAAACAGGACGAATCCGTACTATCTTTCGTGCCTCGCGGCAGAGGGGTTCCGGAAGCAGTACCGGTGGGGCTCCGGTCTGCTACAATAAAATCCGTCACTACAAAATGCGCTTCCAAGTTGGAAAGACAAAGCGCTGCAGGAGGAAAATATGGTTATCAAGGTTGTCGCAAAAAACGATGTCCAGGCCGACAAGGTTGAAGCGTTCATCGCGCTGGCCAAACAGCTCGTCGAAGAAACGAATAAAGAAGCGGGCTGCCTTTTCTACCAGCTGCACCAGGCAATCAACGACCCGACCGTTTTGGCCTTTATCGAAGAGTGGGAAAGCAAAGAAGCGCTCGACGCACACATGGCATCCGCCCATTTTCAGGACATCGTGCCCCGTCTCCGGGAATTTTCCGCGAAACCGGGCGATGGAACCCTGTACAAACAGGTCTGAAGGCGGTAACCAGCTATGCATGAGACAATATTCACCCGGTTTGCGCCCGCACCGGTCGGCCCCTATTCCCAGGCGGTACTTGCAAACGGCGTCCTCTATGGCGCCGGACAGATCGGCCTGGACCCCGTTTCCAGCGCGCTGGTCTCCTCCGACACCGCCGTGCAGGCGGAGCAGGTACTACGAAACATCGAAGCGGTGCTTTCGGCAGCCGGAGCTTCGATGCGAGATGTCGTGCGTGTGACCGTCTATCTGGTCGATCTGTCGGAGTTCGCCGCGGTAGGTGTGGTGTACGCCCGCTATTTCCCCGACCGACCGCCCGCACGGACGACCGTCCAGGTTGCGGCACTTCCGCTGGGCGGACGCGTCGAGATGGACTTTACGGCCGTACTGCCCTGAATCCTGCTCCCC
>JAAYKS010000287.1 GCA_012522285.1 Clostridiaceae bacterium
CTTCCGCGATGCCAGCGGTCAGCGTGGTTTTTCCCGCGCCCAGATCCCCGTCCAGCGCAACTACGTCCCCTGCGCGGAGTGCGCGCCCCAGCACACGTCCCGCCGCGACCGAGGCGTCACGTGACGGACTGACAAATTCGATCTGTCCCGTGGTTCGTCCCGCCATCAGCGGGAACTCCCCGACACGCACTTGCCGTCGACCCAAACCTGCTTTACGCGAGTGCGCAGGTCAAAGGGATGGCCCTCCAGCAACTGGATGTCCGCGTCTTTGCCGACCGCCAGGCTTCCGACCCGATGGTCCATGCCGCACAGCCGCGCGGCCTCGATTGTGATCGCGCGCAACGCGGTCGATTCTCCCATCCCCTCGCGGGCCGCCACCCCCGCCGAAATCGGCAGGTACTGGATCGGGATGACCGGGTGATCGGTCAGGATCGCGACCGGCAGCCCGGCCCCCGCAAGGAGTCCGGGATTGCGGATGTCCTGACGCGACAGCTCGGGTTTGCTCCGGTCGGATAAAAGCGGGCCGACCATGACCCCTTCGAGCTTGCCCTTGCCGCGGCCGGTCCCGGCTTCCGGGTCGTCGCGACCGCGCAGATACGCTTCTACCAGTACGTCCACCACCAGGTATCCCTCGGTGCAGTGGTCGATGGTGTAGCGCAGCCCGAACTCGTCGCAGACGCGGACCGCCGTCAGGATGTCGTCGGCGCGGTGGGCATGAATTTTAGCCGGGAGCCGTCCGTCCAACACGGGCAGGAGCGCTTCCATTTTCATATCCCAAGCCGGGCGCTTGCTCTCATCCGGATCCTGTCGCTTGTGTGCGTACTCCCGTGCCCGGGAGAGGGTGTCCCGCAGGATCGATGCGGTCGCCATGCGGGTCTGAGGGGTCTTGGCATTGGGTCCATAACACCGTTTCGGGTTTTCCCCCAGCGCCATCTTCATCGCGGCAGGTGCAGAAATCGCCATTTCGTCCACGAAGCGTCCCACGGTTTTCATGAACACAAACTGGCCGCCGATGACGTTGGCACTGCCGGGGCCGGTCATGGCCGAGGTCACGCCGCCCGCGACGGCCTCCCCATAGCAGCGATCCTGGTGAAAGATCGCGTCCACCGCTCGCAACTGGGGGGTGACCGGGTCGGTGATTTCGTTTCCATCCGATCCTTCGTCGACCAGCCCGTCGTTGAACACCCCGATGTGGCAGTGTGCGTCAATCCACCCCGGAAGCACCCAGCCGCCCTCCGCGTCGACCACTTCGCACCCGGCCGGCACCGGCGCGGGTGCCCCTGCGCCGACCTCCAGAATGCGGCCATCGTCGCCGCACAGCACATAACCGTCGGCGTACACCTGGTCGTCGTCCATCGTGTGGACCTGTCCGTTTCGGATCAACAGCATAAGTACCCTTCTTTCTGACGGCAAAAGCCGCCGCGGTGTTGCCTGCGGCGGCCTTGCGTTTGCTTTTCGTTTGGCGCGCGGGCCTCCCGTTTCCAGTCGTCTGGCAATCAGCGCTTGGAGAACTGGGACGCTTTTCTCGCTTTTTTGAGCCCGTACTTTTTGCGCTCTTTCATGCGGGAATCGCGGGTCAGGAACCCGGCCTTTTTGAGGGTCGGCCGGAACGCTTCTTCATCGGCGACCACCAGTGCCCGGGCAATGCCGTGACGGATGGCGCCGGCCTGGCCGGACAATCCACCGCCGTAGACGTTGCAGATCACGTCGAAACGGCCTTCGGTCGCGGTCGCGACCAGCGGCTGACGGACGATGAGCTTGAGGGTCTCGAGCCCGAAGTAGGCGTCGAGTTCCTTGTCGTTGACGGTGATGACGCCACTGCCTGGCAGGACGCGCACGCGGGCGACCGCGTTCTTGCGGCGGCCGGTCCCATAAAAATATGCTTTGGACTTAACGGTCTTGACCATGATCCTCTCGTCCTCCCTGTCAATACTCGATCGTGAGTTTTTCCGGCTTCTGGGCCGCGTTCTCATGTTCCGGTCCCGCGTACACCTTGAGTTTGCGGTATATCTGCCGGCCGAGCGAGTTCTTGGGCAGCATGCCCTTGATCGCGAGTTCCACGACTTTGCAGGGGTTTTTCTGCATCAGCGTGCGGTAGCGGATTTCCTTGAGACCGCCGGGATACCCGGTGTGGTAGCGGTACATTTTCTGGTCCAGTTTGTGTCCGGTCAGCACGATTTTGGCCGCGTTGACGATGATGACGTGGTCTCCGGTATCCAGAAAGGGTGTGAATTCGGGCTTGTGTTTGCCGCGCAGAATCTTGGCGACTTCGCTGGCCATACGGCCCAGCGTCAGGCCTTCTGCGTCAACCACGTACCATTTCCTCTGGATCGTCGAGGGCTTGGCGACATAGGTGCTCATGTCCTGTTATTACCTCCGGTCGGGTGATCTGGATGGATTGTTCGCAAGTCTCGCGCCTCTTACTGAAGCGCTCACTCATTCTATAAGGGGATGTGGCGGTTGTCAACACCCAAATTGAATTACCCGACTCATGCGGGCGATTCTTGCGTTTTTCTCCCTTTTTCTCCCTTTTTCGCTCCTCATTTGCCATATATGACGTCTGTCAGCAAACTCCTCCCGTTTGCGATGCGCAACGCATGCGTTTATATGTATGATAATAAGACATCATACACCGGTCCGCCCCCGAGCGCTGCCTCCGGGCGAATGACATACGAGGAGTGTACAGACATGGACAGAACCATGACAGGCGCGATCCTGCCGGGCAACAGCACCGTGGCATTCCGGACGTTTCCGGTTCCCACGCCGGGGCACGGCGAAGTACTGATCCGCACCCAGGCGTCGACCCTCTGCGGGAGCGACATTCGCGCGATCTACCGCGAGCATACCGGGAAAGGGGCGGAGGGGTATCTTCCGGGCACGATCTGCGGGCACGAGCCTTGCGGCGTGATCGAGGAAACCGGCCCGGGACTGCGACGGTTCAAGAAAGGCGACCGGGTGATCGTCTACCACATCTCCGGGTGCGGGGTGTGTCACGACTGCCGGATGGGGTTCATGATCTCCTGTACTTCCGAACATCGCAAGGCGTATGGGTGGCAGCGCAACGGGGGAATGGCTCCGTATCTCCTGGCAGAAGAAAAGGATCTGGTCCCGCTGCCGGACTCCCTGTCCTATCTGGACGGGGCGCAGATCGCGTGCGGATTTGGCACCACCTACGAAGCACTGGAAAAAATCGGGGTATCCGGCGACGACGCCGTGCTGGTGGTCGGGCTGGGTCCCGTGGGGCTTGCCACACTCCAGCTGGCGCGCGCGATGGGCGCGTCGCTGCTGATCGGGGTGGAAGCGGTTCCGCAGCGGCTGGAGCTCGCCCGCAAACTCGGACTGGCCGACCATCTCCTGTCTCCCGACGGAGCGCTGGAAAAGATCCGGCAACTAACGCAGGACCGCGGGGTGGAAAAGGCGGTCGACACCAGCGCGGCGGATGCCGGGCGGCAGCTTGCCATCCGCGCCACACGCGACCGGGGAAAAATTGCGCTGGTGGGCGAAGGCGGCACCTGCACCTTCAACCCCAGCCCGGATCTGATCCACGGACAGAAGACGATCTACGGGAGCTGGGTCACCAGCATCTGGAAAATGGAAGAGCTGGTGGAGCGCATCGTCCGCTGGAACATACACCCGGACAAGCTGGTCACCGACCGCTACCCGCTGGAGCAGGCCGGCGAGGCCTTCCGGAAAATGGCCGAAGGAACTTGCGGAAAAGTGGGCATCGTCTTTGACGACGCGAGGTGACCCACTTGCCAGACGCGTCACTCCTATTATCCTGTGCCTTGCCTCGAGAGATTTGCTAAATCCGTCTATACGTATTTCATGAGAACCTTTGTAGCAAACCGCGCCTGGGTGAGAAATTCCTGTTTTCTCTTCTCTTCCGCATGAAAATACTGGGAGTAATAATCACAGACCGCTAACTGGAAGAGATAAAATTGCAGGAGATGGTCCCGGTCGTATGGGCTCAAAGGCATGCGGCTTTCATATGCCATTGCATATTCTGCAAGTCCTGTGATGTCTGGAACGCCGTCTTTCTGGCAGGGCGCTCCGTAAAAATAGGATCGTGTGATTTCCCAGATGACCGGGTGGGTGCATGCGCTGGTCCAGTCGATGACCGCGTTGATTTTATCGTCGCCGCAGATCATTTGATGGACCGTAAAGTCTCCATGACTGTTGCGGCAAGTTAATTTGGATAGATCAAAACGCCAATCGCGCATTTTTTCGGCGATCCGGATCCGTGTTGCAAGCTCGTCCAGGATCTGTTCGTCTCCGGCCGCCTGTGCCAGATCCATCGAAGTGCGATACGAAACGACTGCCCTCTCTGGTGTCATATTCGCTAAAAAATCCTTGCCAATACCGTCAGGAAGCGGCCGGAAATCCAGGAGCGCGCGGTGAAGATCACCCAACAACTGCGGCATTTCCCGCATCAGCCATTGCGGCGCTTGGTTCTGCTTGCACATGACCCCGTCGACAAACGTTTGCGGATGCCCGATGCGGCCTTCACCGCATTCAACAAGTAACGTTCCGTCGTGTCTCCTGACAAATTCGGAAACCGGTATCTGTTTGGACGCAAGATACGCACAGATCTCCGGCTCAACCTCCGGATGATTCATGTGATTGGCGTCTGCGATTTTGAAAACAAAGCGTTTATCGTCGGTGTCGACTCGATAGGTAGTGCCGCCGACCCCCGTTGTCATCGGTGTCAGCTTGGGAGCTTGAAGTCCGTACTGCTCGTAAAGAATTCGTTCCACTTGCTCCTCGATGAGAGGCGGGCTTCGCATACAGACCTCTTTCATGGATTTCGCACCGGAAAAGCCGCACCAAGAAACCATCCCGGCGTCGGATCCTTCTCGTGCGAATCGCCTACGAGCGACAAGCTTCTTCCCTAAGCTGCGCTTTGAGTCACTCCCATTCGATCGTCGCGGGCGGTTTTGGCGAGAGATCGTACAACACCCGGTTCACGCCCGGCACCTCCGCGAGGATCCGGGTGGTGATCCGTTCCAGCACCTCCCAGTCCAGTCGCTCGACCGTGGCGGTCATCGCGTCGATCGTGTTGATCGCTCGCAGGATCACGGGGTATTCGAATGAGCGCGCCCCGTCCCGCACACCGGTCGACCGGAAGTCGGGCACGACCGTGAAATACTGCCAAACCCGTTCCGCAAGGCCGGCCCTGTCAAACTCTTCCCGCAAAATGGCGTCTGCCTCCCGGACTGCGTGCAACCGGTCGGTCGTGATGGCGCCCAGACAGCGCACCCCAAGACCCGGACCGGGGAAGGGCTGGCGGTAGACCATCGAGGCCGGCAGGCCCAGCGCGATGCCGCAGGCGCGGACTTCGTCCTTGAACAGGTATTTGACCGGCTCAACCAACTCAAATTTGAGGTCGTCCGGCAGCCCGCCCACGTTGTGATGGGCTTTGACCGCCTTGGCGGTTTTGGTCCCGCTCTCGACGATATCCGGGTAGATCGTGCCCTGTGC
>JAAYKS010000040.1 GCA_012522285.1 Clostridiaceae bacterium
CGATTCGGGCGCCACCGTCAATGGGCGTCCGAAGCGCTTACGGCACTGGACGCGGATGACCGAGACACCGCGCGGCAGATCTTGCTCCAGCTGGCGGAAGAACTGTAAACGACCTGAACGGGAGGAATCATGCCTCTATTTGAAAGTTTGTCTCAAAAACTGGGTGCGATCACCGGCCGGATGCGCGGAAAATCCCGCGTGACCGAACAGGACATCAAGGACATGATGTGGGAAATCCGCATGGCTCTGCTCGAAGCGGATGTCAACTACCAGGTCGTCCGGGATCTGGTCGCGGAAATATCCGAAAAATGCCGTGGATCGGAAGTGATGGAAAGCCTCACACCGGGCCAGCAAGTCGTCAAGATCGTCCACGAGGCGCTGATCGACATGCTGGGCGGTGCCGCCGGCAAACTGGCGGTGTCCCCCTCGGGATTTACCGTCTACATGCTGTACGGACTGCAGGGATCGGGCAAGACCACCACCGCCGCCAAAATGGCCCTCATGCTCAAAAAACGCGGCAAAAAACCGATGGTGACATCGGTGGACGTGCATCGTCCCGCCGCCGCGCGTCAGCTCGAAATCCTGGCTTCCCAGATCGGGGTGCCCTGCTTCACGCAACCGGATGAGAAGGATGCCGCGACGATCGCGAGTGCGGCCCTCGACCGGGCACGTTACCTCCTGTGTGACACCCTGATCGTGGACACCGCCGGCCGCATGACGGTCGACGAGGAGCTCATGCAGGAACTGGAGACGATCGGCAAAGTCGTGCGGCCGACCGAAAAACTACTGGTCGTGGATGCCATGATCGGGCAGGAAGCGGTGAACATCGCGTTGGCGTTCGACCAACGCATCGGTCTGGACGGATTTGTCATGACCAAACTCGACGGAGACGCCCGCGGCGGTGCGGCGCTCTCGATTGTGCGGATGACCGGCAAGCCGATCAAACTGGCCTGTGTCGGTGAAAAGGTGGGGGACATCGAGGAATTCTACCCGGATCGGATGGCGTCCCGCAGCCTGGGCATGGGCGATGTGCTGACCCTGATCGAGAAAGCGTCGGAAGCGCTGGATGAAAAGCGCGCGCGTCAGACGATGGACAACATTCTCAAGGATCAGTTTACGATGGAGGACATGCTCAGCCAGTTCGAGGAAGTCCGAAAGATGGGTTCGATCCAGGATGTCCTCGGCATGATACCGGGCATGAAGGGAAAACAGCTCGACCAGGCGCAGATTGACCCCAAAGCGATCGATCGCAGCATGGCCATCATCCGTTCCATGACCCGCCGTGAACGGGTCAATCCGGGCGTGCTGAACGCCAGCCGGCGCAAACGGATCGCGGCAGGCGCCGGCACCACGGTGCAGGAAGTCAACCGCCTGGTCAATCAATACGAAGAGACCAAGACACTGATGAAACGGTTCACCGGAATGTCAAAAGGGAGAAAAAGGGGCAGAATGGGACTCCCGTTCTGATCCAAAGCCCTTTTACAGATAGAAAACCCAAATGATACGGAGGAAAAAACCATGGCAGTGAAAATCAGACTCAAGAGGATCGGGGCCAAAAAAGCGCCGTGTTACCGCGTGGTGGTTGCGGATTCGAGATCCCCGCGGGACGGCCGCTTTATCGAAGAGATCGGTATCTACCAGCCGCTGCAAGATCCCGCGCTGGTTCGGATCGATGTGGAGAAAGCGAAAAAATGGATCGCCAACGGCGCACAGCCGACCGACACCGTACGCGATCTTCTGAGAAAGTTGGGAGCGTTGGAATGAGTAGGGAAGCGAACGAAATGAAGGATCTGTTGACGACGATCGTTACGGCGCTCGTCAGCCGCCCTGAAATGGTTCGCATCGACCATCACGACCAGGGCAATACCGTGTTGCTGGAGATCCATGTCGATCCCGAAGATATGGGAAAAGTCATCGGAAAGCAGGGGAAACGCGCCCAGGCGATCCGTGCGATCATGAAGGCCAAAGCGACCAAGTGTGACAAACGGGTCATCGTGGATATCGTGTGAGCAGCATGGTTCGACTACCGAGAGACATCGTCCATATCGGTCGGATCGGAGCGCCGCACGGCGTGAGGGGAGAGATACGTGTCTTTCCCCTCACGGAAGACCCTTCCCGGTTTTCCGGCCTGTCCGCCTGTCTGCTGGTATCTCCGGACGAAAAAACCCGCCGTCCGGTCGAGATCCTGTCTATCCGCACACAGGGGAGCCATTTCCTGCTGACCTTCGAAGGAATCCTTTCAAAAGAAGCCGCGCAGACACTGAACGGTTTCTTTTTGTCTGTTCCGCGCGAAGAGGCCATTCCTTTGCCGCCGGGAAGACATTTCATTTTTGATCTGGTGGGTTGTGAGGTGTTCGAGGCAGAACAGCGTCTCGGCCAGCTGCGCGATGTCTTGCAAACCGGCGCTAACGATGTGTACGTCGTGGAACGTTCCGGCAAAAAAGACCTCCTGATCCCGGTCACACGTGAGATCGTCCGCACGATCGACATCGCGTCGCGGCGGATCGACGTGGTACTGCCGGAAGGACTGCTGGAAATCTATGAGTGACGAGTCGCACACGATGCGGATCCGCGTATTGACGCTGTTTCCCGACATGATCTGCGAGGTGGTGCACACCAGCATTCTCGGACGGGCGGTGGCGGCGGGCATCCTCGATGTCGAAGCCGTCGACATCCGCGACTATGCGGACAACGCCTACCGCAAAGTGGACGACGCCATGTTTGGCGGGGGTACCGGCATGCTGATGATGTGCGAACCGGTTTACCGCTCGTGGGAAGCCGCCAAAACGTCTTTGAACGATAAGGCGCATACGGTGTTTTTGTCCGCGCAAGGACGGCCCTTTACACAACAGCGCGCGATCGAATTGTCCGGCATGAATTCATTGATCTTGCTGTGCGGCCATTACGAAGGGATCGATCGTCGCGTCCTGGACGAGATCGTCGACGAGGAGATCTCCATCGGAGATTATGTGCTGACCGGCGGCGAACTGCCAGCCTTGACGGTGATCGACGCGATTGCGAGAATGCTGCCGGGCGTGCTCCCCGCACCCGAAGCCTATCTGCTCGAATCCCATATGGAAGGAACCCTCGAAGGCCCTCAATACACCCGTCCCGCCGTCTGGAAAGACCGGGCGGTCCCGCAGGTGCTTCTGTCGGGCCACCACGCGAACATCCAGATGTTTCGGAGGCTGTCGTCACTGGAAACGACCAGAAGATACCGCCCCGATCTGTTCAACCGGCTGCGGCTGGAACCGGAAGAACTGGAACGCTTGCTGCGCTTCACGCGTCAAAATGAAAAAGGGGAGCGCGAGGAATGACAGGTCCGGGACGACAGCACCGCATTAGGAGACCATCGGGGCGGAAAAGGGCGGCCTTGACGGCCGTCATGCTGGTGCTGGTTTTGCTGGTGTCGGGTTGCGAGCCGGCGGTCGAAACGACGTCCGCGACGCAGGGGACCCCCACCGTATCTCCCGTGCCAACCCCCACCCAGACACAACCGTCCGCCACGCCCACTCCCACTCCGATGCCGACACCGTTCCCGACACCAGTGCCCTACATCGCACCGGGCACACCGTCGATCGATTCCTCCCGCCTGCACGCGCAGATCCTGTCCCTTACAGCGGATCCTTCCTCATGGAACGCGGGCGACACGGCGCAGGGATGGTTCCGATGCGGCGATGCGTTTTTGTTCGCAGGAACGGAGGAAGGCGAATCCGCTGAAATCATGCCGGGCGTGAGCATCGGCACACCGATCGATCAAGCCGTCGATGCCACCGGCAAACCTCTCCGCAATGGATCTCGCGCGAACGTTTTTTTCTTTGATTCCCTGGTGCTTGTGTTCTATGGGGACGAGACCGTCGAGGCCGCCGCGTTTTGGGGAAGGCAGCCTGGCACGTCTGCCACGCAGATCGTACGGCGGCTGTGCGATACGCTCTACGAATACGACCGCGTCGTCGTACGCCAGGATGGGAAGAATCTGCCTTCGGCGGACGGCAGATTCGTTTTGTCCTATTTCGATGGAGAACAGCCCTTCCTTGCGGTATACCCGGCAGGGGATCCGATCCGGTGGATTCCATTGCACGGTGCCTCGCGTGAACATTATTGGGTCAACGCCCATACCTTCCTGCGCATCGAGGCGGACACGCTGCGTCCCGCCTGTCACGCGTTCGACATCGAGGCGGAGTGGCCTGCCGAGCGCATACGGTCCTTCCCGCTGCTCGACCTGCACCAAGTCGACCCCGAGATCCGCATCGACATGAAATATGCGTCGGAAGACAACTTTGTCCATACCGATCTATACGGAGACCTCTCCACGGTCTATCTGCCTGAAGAGGCGGCCCGCCGTCTGGCGGCCGCGCACGAGGCGCTGCGTGCGGACTACCCCCATCTACGGTTTCTGGTCTATGACATCTTCCGCCCAAAAAGCGTCCAGCAGCGTATGTGGGACATGGTGCAGGGCACCGAATACGAAGCCATTTTGTCCGATCCCGAAGCCTGGTTTTCAAACCATTACATCGGCATGGCGCTCGATCTGACCTTATTTGACACCACGACGGGGCAGGAACTCGACATGGGAACCGGATTCGACAGTTTCGACCGCCTGGCCTGGCCGCGATACGAAGCGGAATTTCTCGCTTCGGGACGGCTTAGCAGGGAACAACACGAAAATCGTCTGATCCTGCGCAGGTTTATGGAAGCCCAAGGGTTCACCCAGCTCTATTTCGAATGGTGGCAATTCGATCTTCACATGCCGGGCGGCATCCCGGCCATGTTCAAGTGGTTTGAATAAAGCACCCCGGCTCGGAAGTTTCGCTTGCCAGACAGCAAACCCTATGATAAAATACCGAAGCTAATGATTACGAGCGGTCCGCTGCCGGTTGCGTGCATGAACGTTCTTGTTGAGAGGAGATACGCAATATGGACATCATCAAGGCCGTAGAACAGGCACAGCTCCGGAACGCCTACCCCGAGGTTGAAATCGGCGACTATGTCAAAGTGCATCTGAAGATCAGTGAGGGCAACCGCGAGCGGATCCAGGTGTTCGAGGGAACCGTGATCGGCCGCAAAGGCGGCGGGATCAACGAAACCATCACCGTGCGGCGTCTTTCGTACGGTGTCGGCGTGGAGCGCACTTTGCCGGTCCATTCGCCCAAGATCGACCATATCGAGATCGTCCGCAAGGGACGAGTCCGCAGGGCAAAGCTTTACTACCTGCGTGACCGCGTCGGCAAGGCCGCCAAGGTCAAGGAAAAGTTGATCAGAAAATAACAGAGACTGATGGAAGGGACCGCAAGGTCCCTTCCGTTTTCATACCGCAACCATGCCATCCGCACGGTTGCGTGCCAACAAGGATCCGTGGGAGGGAGAGCGATGTCACAGCCAGTCAATTGGTTTCCGGGACACATGGCCCGTACGCTGAGGAACATGGCGGAACGTCTGCGCCAGGTGGACGCGGTGATCGAGACATGCGACGCGCGCATACCCGTCAGTAGCCGCAATCCGCAGCTCGACCAGATCATCGGCGACAAGCCGCGGCTTCTGGTCCTGTCCAAAGAGGACCTGGCCGACCCTGCGGTGACGCGTGACTGGATTTCCCATTTCCGCCGGCAGGGGATCATGGCTCTCGCCTGCGACAGCACACGGAAAAACGGTGTCGAGCAGGTACGGAAAGCATGTCTGACATTGAGCGCCGGCCGGATCGAGCGTGCGGCGGAAAAGGGGCGGATGGGTCGGCCCGCACGTGCGATGGTCGTCGGCATTCCCAACACCGGAAAATCCACCCTGATCAACTCCCTTTCCGGGCGCGCTTCGGCACGCGTGGAAGACCGACCTGGCGTCACGCGCGCGCCCCAGTGGGTTCGCACGCACGACGGGCTCGAACTGATGGACATGCCGGGGGTTCTCTGGGCTTCGCTGGGTGACCGGACCTGTCAGATTCATCTCGCGGCAACCGGCGCGATCAAAGACGACATCCTCGATCTGCCGGAAATCGCAATCGAGACGCTAGCCCTGCTCGTGCGCCTGTATCCGGACGCAGTCCGCGCGCGCTACAAAGCGGAAACCCTGGATCTCCCCCCGGAAGAATTGCTGGACACGCTGGCTCGGCGCAGGGGATGCATCCTGTCGGGAGGCCGTGTGGACCGCATGCGGTTTTCCACACTGTTGCTGGACGAATTCCGGGCGGGTCGCATCGGGCGCATTTCGTTGGAACAACCGGAAACAGAGGAGTGACGGATGCGCACGTCGCCGCCGATGCCCGGACTTGCCGGTAAACGACTGGAGCGGGCGATCGCCAAATATGTCGAAATGCGATCTTACGAAAAGGCCGCCATGGCCGAAGGCTGTACCCTGATCGCCGGCATCGACGAAGCGGGGAGGGGACCGTTGGCCGGGCCGGTGGTCGCCTGTGCCTGTATCCTGCATCCGGAGCGCCCGGTCTATGGGGTGGACGATTCCAAAAAGCTTTCTGCCGACAAAAGAGATCTGTTGTTTGAGCTGATCCGGGATCGCTGTGTCGCGTATGCCTGTGGAATCGAAGAAGCGCCCGACATCGACCGCATCAATATCCTCAACGCGACCAAACGTGCGATGCTGCAGGCGGTTTCGCAGCTGCATCCGCGTCCGGATCGGTTGTTGATCGATGCCGTGGATCTCAAAGGCAGCGGCATTCCGGTCGTCCCGATCATCAAAGGGGACGCGCTCTCGGTTTCGATCGCGGCCGCTTCTATCCTGGCGAAAGTCACGCGGGATCGGATCATGGAGGCGCTGGATGTGCAATATCCGGGCTATGGGTTTGCCCGACATAAAGGATACGGCACCGCGGAGCATTATGAAGCGCTCCGCCGACTGGGGCCCTGCCCGGCGCATCGACTCACTTTTTTGGGCTCGCTCGACCGGCATGTCTGAATCGCGGTCCCGTCTTGCGCGGGAACGCGGCGAACGGGCGGAAACGTTTGTAGCCGAAGCACTGGAAACGGCTGGTCACCGTATTTTGGCCCGCAATTTTCTCGCGCCGGGACTCGGCGAACTCGATATTGTCGCGGAACACCAGGGGGTTCTCCGGATCGTGGAAGTGCGGGCACGTGTACCAGGACCTTACGGAAGAGGGGTTGACTCCATCACGCCGGCCAAGCTGCGACGCATCCGGCGCGCCACCTCTGTCTATTTGGAACATCAGCATTATTTGAATAAAGATATTCAACTTCTTGCAGCTGATGTAGAACTCGATTCGCGGGGAGAAATGCGATCAATACGATGGATTCCCATGGATTAGGCTCTTTTTGGTCTTGTAAATCGAAAATCACTTGGTTTATAATGATTTTGATTTCATGGACTGTCTGAAAATATGCAAGGAGAACGCCACATGCCTTCATACCTCTCGCTCGATGATACCGCGCTGCAACGCGAACTTGCTGCTCTGACCGAGCGGTATGCGTTTCATCGCGCACAAAGTTATTCGTTGAAAATGGTGCGGGGCGTACCGAGTCCGGCGCAGCTCGACCTGTCACGTACGCTGGAAACGGTTTTACAGGCCGGAGACTATCGCGCGGAGGACGGGACGGACTGCAGAAACTATGGGGGACTCGAGGGGATCCCGGAAGCCCGCCGCCTGTTTTCCGAGCTGCTGCACACGAGCCCGGACAACATCCTGGTGTTTGGCAACTCCAGCCTCAACCTCATGTACGACACCATTGTCGCTGCCATTTTGTCTCCCGTTCCCGGCGCTGACAAACCTTGGTCGCAAGTGGAGCGTCCGGCGTTTTTGTGCCCGTCTCCGGGATACGACCGGCATTTTTCGATTACGGAGCGGCTTGGGTTTGAGAATATCCCCATCGCGATGACTCCGACCGGGCCGGATATGGATGCCGTGGAGAAACGGGTCGCCTCCGATGCCCGTATCAAGGGCATCTGGTGTGTTCCGGTGTATAGCAATCCGGACGGGATCGTCTACGACGAGGCGACCTGCCGCCGACTGGCGTCGATGGCCGCCGCCCCGGATTTCCGGATTTTCTGGGACAACGCGTACGGACAGCACCATCTGTACCCGGAGCACAAGTCCTCCGTACCGGATATGCTGTCGCTGTGCGAAGAGGCCGGACATCCGGACCGCGTCTACGCGTTCACCTCCACATCCAAAATCACTTACGCCGGAGCGGGAGTCTCCTGTATGGCTGCCAGTCCCGCGAATCTCGCCTACCGGAAACAAGTGATGTTCTATCAAACCATCGGACACGACAAAATGAACCAGCTTCGCCATGTCCGGTTTTTGCGCGATCGCGCAGGGGTGGAACAACTGATGGAAAAACACGCAAAGATCCTGCGTCCGAAGTTCGAGGCGGTCCTTGGGATGCTGGAAGAGGAACTGTCGCAGACCGGCATCGCACGCTGGAACAAACCGATGGGCGGGTACTTTATCAGTCTGTTCGCCTATCCGGGAACCGCAACTGAAGCCGTGGAAGCCGCCAGAGCGTGCGGCGTGGAATTCACCCCGGCCGGTGCGACCTATCCGGGAGGCATCGACCCCGATGACAGCAACATCCGCATTGCACCTACCTTTCCTCCGCTCGGGGAAGTGAAAACCGCGGCTGAAGTCTTGTGTATTTGCGTGCGCATGACGGCGGTGCGGAAGATTTTACGGGACCGTGCCACTGCTTGATTGCATTCCGGCCAGTCGGGTATAATTTGCTTACGGACCCGGTTCCGCCGGGTCCGTCATTCTTTGTACGCCCGACATGGGCAATCACTATAGGGTGAAAGACCCGAACAGACTTGGCAGTAGGAACTGTTAGCCAAGGGCAAGGGTGTCCACCGCGAGGTGGAATCTGAAGGAAGCCGGCGGCAA
>JAAYKS010000288.1 GCA_012522285.1 Clostridiaceae bacterium
GTGGACATCTATACGGACGGCGCGTGTTCCGGGAATCCCGGCCCCGGCGCCTGGGCCGCGATTTTGGTCGCCGGTGGAAAAGAGCGCGAAATCACCGGGTACGATCCCTCCACCACCAACAACCGAATGGAGTTGTCCGCCGCCATCGAAGCGCTCCGCATCCTCAAGCGTCCCTGTGACGTGCGGCTCTACAGTGACAGCGCCTATCTGGTGTCGGCTTTCACGCGGGGATGGCTGGTCAACTGGAAGAAGAACGGCTGGAAGAACGCTTCCCGGGATCCTGTCAGCAATCAGGACTTGTGGCAGGAACTGGACCGGCTGGCGGAGATGCACCGGATCGACTGGGTCAAGGTCGCCGGCCACGCGGACCATGTATACAACAACCGCTGTGACGCGCTTGCGGTCAAACGGATCAAAGAAGGACGGCAAGTCGAACAGGAGGGAATCGGGACCTGATGGAAGAGAAAACGCTTCACAGCGACATCCGGTTTACCGGCAGAGTCTTCCAGGTCGAGGAGATGCTCGTCCGGTTATCGGACGGCACCTCCGCCAACCGGGAGATCGTACGGCACAGCGGCGGTGCCGCCGTGGTCGCGATCGACACCGCGGGACAGGTCGTGCTGGTCCGGCAGTATCGCAAAGCAGCCGAGCAGATCATGCTTGAAATTCCCGCTGGAAAACTCGAACCCGAAGAAGATCCGGCAGCGTGTGCTTTGCGCGAGCTGAGGGAGGAGACCGGATACCGCAGCGGTCCGCTCCAACCGCTGATGACCCTCTATCCGACCCCGGGATATTGTTCCGAGCAACTCCATCTTTTCTATACCGATCAAATTGAGTCAGGCGTTTCCGCTCCGGACGAGGGAGAACTGCTGGAACCGGTTCTGCTGCCGTTAACAGATTGTCTGGAAGCCATTCGTGACGGCCGCATTCGGGACGCCAAGACCGTGGTCGGCATCCTCTTGGCTTCCGCGCGCTTTTCGGTTAAGCCCGACAGGGCCGCCGCGGGCGGGGAAGGAGGAGGTCGGAAGTGAAACGCCGCAATCCGGATCGAAACCGTGAAGTTTCGGGCATCCTGTACCTGGCAGTCGCCCTGTTCCTCGGATTTGCCTTTTATCTGCCTTCCGACCTGACCGGCTGGATCGGCAAAACCTCGACGGGCTTTTTCCGCGGTCTGGCGGGGGTCGCGTCCTATGCGGTTCCTGTATTTTTCCTGTATCTGTCCATCGAGTCGTTCCGGGAACGCGTCGATGCGGTTCGCAGACAGCGGTTTGCCTACACGTTGGTGTCCATGTTGTGCCTCGCGGCACTGTTCCATATTTTCACAGTCGACCAGACCACTTTCCGCTCTTTGTTCGATCAGGTCGAAAAACCCGCCTGGCAGGCTGTCAAAGCGCTCTGGGTCATCGGCACCGATCCGACGCATTATCCGGCATTGGGACAACCGCTGACCGGCGGCCTTGCGGGCGGTCTGGCGGCTACCGCGCTCCATGCCATCGGGGGGAGAATCGGTGCACCGCTGCTGCTGATCGCATTGCTTCTCATTCAAATCATCCTGATCTTCGACGTGTCCATCCGGCGGGCCGCGGGTTCCGCGAGAACCGCTTTCCACGATACCCACACCAAAGTGAACGATGCACTGCGCGAGAGAGTGCGCGTGATCCGGGAGCGCAACGCGCGTGCCGCGGAAGCGAAAGCCGGACGCGAAGACGGGACCGATGTGATCGAAGCACAGTTCGACCATCTCGTACAAGAGGACGCCACGGACGACACCTCCCGGGAACCGGACAGCCGGGAGGAGACCGACATAGAGGTGACGTACGGCGGATGGCTTGCCGCCCCGCACGCACACGCACATGCGGACTCCGGACACGCCGCACAGGATGCGGACATCCCCCAAGGCGAACCGGTCGAGCCGGAAGCCCCTCCCGTGCCGCTGCCGGCGGGGATCGTCCGGATCGGATTGCCCGCGGGACACGCGGATCGTTCCTCCGATGATTCTACTGCCGGAAAGCAGAGCGAATCGGGCGATGATAAGACGACTGGAAAACAGGGCGAGGGGAAGGCCGCCGGTGCCAAAAAGGCCCGGCCACGTCCGTATCAGTCCCCGCCGCCGACCTTGCTGCGGCCCGCGCGAGCGGCCAACAATGTGGCCAATGCGATCACCGTCAACAGCCTGGGCCGCAAGTTGGAGGAGACGCTGGCGAGTTTTGGCATCGCCGCCAAGGTCAGCAACATCACGAGCGGTCCCTCGATCACGCGGTTTGAATTGATTCCGGGTCCGGGCATCAAAGTCAGCCGGATCGTCAGTTTGTCCGACGACATCGCGTTGAGCCTTGCCGCGGTGGGTGTCCGGATCGAAGCGCCGATTCCGGGCAAGTCCGCAATCGGAGTGGAGATCCCCAACAAAGAAACCGCGATGGTCGCACTGCGCGGGTTGATCGAGGCCAAGGAGTTCCAGCAGTTTCCCTCCCGGTTGTGCGCGGTACTCGGACGTGACATCGCAGGCCAGCCCATCCTGTGCGACCTGACGCGTATGCCCCATCTGCTGATCGCGGGTGCGACGGGATCGGGCAAGTCGGTCTGCATCAACGCGCTACTGATGAGCGTGCTGTTCCGGGCGCATCCGAACGAAGTCAAACTGATCCTCATCGATCCCAAAGTGGTTGAGTTGACCATGTACAACGGGATCCCGCATTTGCTGGTACCCGTGGTGACCGATCCCAAGAAAGCTTCGAACGCCCTGATTTGGGCGGTCAACGAAATGAACAACCGGTATCGGAAGTTTTCCGAGCGATCGGTCCGGGACGTCAGCTCCTACAACACCGCAGTCGAAGCGGACGGGGAAGAGAAGATGCCTCTGATCCTGATCGTCATCGACGAGCTGGCCGATCTGATGGCGTCTTCCCCGACAGAGGTGGAAGATTCGATTGCGCGTCTGACCGCCATGGCGCGCGCGGCCGGCATTCATCTGGTCATCGCGACCCAGCGTCCCTCGGTCGATGTCATCACCGGTGTCATCAAGGCAAACATTCCCTCCAGGATCGCGTTTGCGGTCGCGTCTCAGGTCGATTCACGCACCATCCTGGACATGGGAGGGGCGGAGAAGCTCCTCGGCAAGGGCGATATGCTCTATTTCCCGCAGAGTTCCCCCAAACCGATCCGTGGCCAGGGCGCGATGGTGACCGACGCCGAGGTGGAGACCGTCATCGCTTTCCTCAAAGCCCAGAACACGGGCGAATACGACAGCAATACCGCCGAGGCAATCATTGCGACACCCATGGCCGGAATCGGACGGGAAACGCAGGATGCCGACGAACTCCTGCCCGCGGCGGTGGACGTCGTCATCGAAGCGGGCTATGCGTCCGTATCCCTCCTCCAGCGGCGCATGAATGTCGGATATCCGCGCGCGGCCAGACTCGTCGACCGCATGCAGGAAGCCGGGTATGTCGGTCCGTTCGAAGGCAGCAAACCACGCAAAGTCATCATCAGCCGGCAGCGTTGGATGGAAATCCAGTCCGGCAAGGAAGAGGATTCCTAAACTATGCCTTTCCTGCCGGTCAGTAGGGAGGAGTGCCGCACCCTGGGATGGGACGCGATCGACTTCCTGTTTGTCACTCCCGACGCCTATGTGGACCACCCCTCGTTCGGGGCGGCCCTTTTATCCCGTCTTCTCGAAGCGGAAGGTTACCGGGTCGGCATCGCGGCCCAGCCGGATCCGGATCATCCGGAAAGCCTCGAGGTGATGGGGCGTCCCCGTCTGGGTGTGCTGGTATCCGGTGGCATCGTGGATTCGATGGTGGACAACTATACCGCGGCCCGGCGTCCGCGT
The DNA here is from genome assembly GCA_012522285.1 of Clostridiaceae bacterium. GTDB lineage: Bacteria > Bacillota > Clostridia > Saccharofermentanales > UBA5734 > JAAYKS01. The sequence continues at coordinate 3,830 of JAAYKS010000288.1, forward strand.
TCGCGTGACCGGTATTCTCCCGGCGGGATCAAAGGCCGCCGGCCAGACCGTGTCACCATCCATTACTGCAATATGGTCCGGGACTGCTTTGGCGACATTCCTCTGGTCATCGGAGGGATCGAGGCGAGCCTCCGGCGATTCGCGCATTACGATTACTGGGATCACGCGGTCCGCCGCAGCATCCTGCAGGACAGCCGGGCAGACATCCTGGTCTACGGGATGGGAGAACTGCCGCTGCTGTCCATCGCCTCACTGCTCGCCAAGGGGGTCGCCGTCTCCAATATCCAGAACCTGCCGGGCACCTGTGTGATGGTCTCCGAAAAGAAGATGCCGGAGAAATGGCGCACCTTTCTCGCGGAGGCAGCAACAGAGGGAGACTCCGGCGATGGACCCATTGCACCGCCGTTTCCGGAAGACGATAAGCATGTGCTGCTGCCTTCCTTTGACTGTGTCAAATCCGATCCTCGCGCCTATGCGGAGGCATTCCGTGTCCAGTACCTGGAGCAGGTGCCGGTCCGCGGACGCACCTTGCTGCAGCGACACGGGGTCCGGTATGTAGTGCAAAATCCGCCCACCCGTCCGCTCAGGCAAAAAGAACTGGATCGGTTGTACGCGCTGCCCTACGAA